>DQGV01000240.1:17220-17399 GCA_003524705.1 Anaerolineae bacterium
TTGGGGGAGGCTGGGTGGGGGCAGAAATTTGCAATAGATTTTCTTAAGTGATGATAAACTCCAAAAATAAACCATGCCATCTAAACGCTCCAATCCCAAAACCATGCATCGTGCAGGCGAATTAAGAAAAGAACTCACTCCTGCCGAAAGAAAATTATGGGCATATTTACGCGGGGATA
>DQGV01000453.1 GCA_003524705.1 Anaerolineae bacterium
TTGATGACGGCATACCAATCACCTGCTTCAGCACCTGTGAATTTGAATTGAATCACCGCATCTAAGCCTGCGGCTTTTTCGGGGATAAATGCACCAGGCATTTTTTCCATAAGTTGTGCAACTGTTAATGGCATTTTATTTTCTCCTTGTTTCCTATATTTAATTTTGTAAATTTTCAAATATTGCGGCGGCACCCATTCCACCACCGATACACATCGTCACCATTCCATACTTGGATTTGCGACGACCCATTTCATAAATCAATTGCGTGGTTAATTTTGAACCTGTGCATCCAAGCGGATGACCCAAAGCAATCGCGCCACCGTTGATATTAACTTTTTCTGGATCAATTTCTAAGGTTCTTATTACTGCCAATGCTTGCGCGGCAAAGGCTTCATTCAATTCTATCAAGTCAATATCGTTTATTGAAAGTCCAGCAATCTTCAACGCTTTTGGAATTGCAACAATCGGACCAATTCCCATCAATTCAGGTGCCACACCACCCACCGCAAAGGATACAAACCTTGCTAAAGGTTTCATTTTTAATTGCTCAGCTCTTTCAGCAGACATGACTACAACACCCGCCGCGCCATCTGACATTTGAGATGAATTACCCGCAGTGACGACTCCACCTTCTTTGAATGCAGGCTTCAATTTGGATAATGCTTCCAAAGTCGTATCGCCACGCGGACCTTCATCCTGCTTCACTTTAAAAGATTTTTTCTTAACTTGATTATTTTCATACTCAACGACATCTACATCAAGTGGGATAATTTCTGGGTCGAAGAGACCAGCTTGAACGGCGGAAGAGGCGCGTTGGTTACTTCGCAATGCAAATGCATCTTGGTCTTCACGGCTAATGCCATACTTTACGGAAACATTTTCAGCAGTCAAACCCATGTTGGTGTAATAGTGAGGTAAATCCTGCGCGAAATATGGATTGGGTGAAAACTTGAATCCTGTCATTGGGATCATGGTCATTGATTCTGCGCCACCTGCGATTCCAATTTCAATTTGATTCGATTGAATCGCATTGGCAACATGTGCAATCGACTGCACGCCGGAAGCGCAATAACGATTGATGGTTTCGGCAGGAACAGTATCGGGCAAGCCTGCACGCAATGCAATCATGCGCGCCATGTTAAGACCTTGCTCACCTTCGGGAAATGCACAGCCAATGACAACATCATCAATTTGATTCGGGTCAAGATTAGGCGTGCGGTTCAATAATTCTTTGATGACATTCGCCATCATATCATCGGGACGAACTGTAGTAAGTCCTCCACGTTTGGCTTTACCAACGGGAGTTCTTACAGCAGAAACAATAACAGCATCTTTCATAATTTCTCCTTGTTTGAAGGTTAGAAGGTTATAAAGTTTGAAAGTGAACCTGCAAACTTTTAAACTTTCCAACCTGAAAACTTTAATTTCTTAAAGGTTTACCAGTTTGCAAAATGCTCCACATTCTGGCTTGTGTTTTTTCTTCACCACACAATGACAAAAATGCTTCGCGTTCCAAATCTAAAATATATTGTTCAGAGACCCAAGTGCCACGAGTTAAATCACCGCCACACATGATGTATGCAAGTTTGTTGGCAATGTGATTATCGTATTCGGAAATGTAATTGCCTTCTTTGAACATGAATGTTCCGACTCGCAACGCACCGAGATAATCACGCCCAGCCGCATAAATAGATTCTGGCGCAGGTGCACGATAACCCGAATTAATCAAATGCAATACTTCGCGTTTGGCTTCGGTCAGTAAATGGTCGCGATTTGCAATCACTCTATCTTGCGGATTCAAAATCGCCATGCCGCGTGCTTCTTCTGCAGAGGTTGCTACTTTTGCCTGACCAATTTGTAAAAATGCTTTTTGTAAAAATGGAAGGGCTTCGGCATGTTCTGTTTTCATGGCGGGGTTAATCAGGCGGCGCATCATTTCTTTTGTGCCTGCTCCTGCTGGAATCACACCTGCACCCAATTCCACCAAACCGATATAAGATTCACTCGCCGCAACAACGCGTGAAGCGTGCATTGTGATTTCGCAACCACCACCTAATGTATATCCTGCTGGAGTCACGACAATTGGTTTTGGTGAATAACGCATCCGCATATTCATATTTTGCAATTTGCGTATCGCTTCATCCAATTGATCCCACATGCCTTGTTGACTCGCGACGACGACCATAAACAAATTTGCGCCGGCACTAAAATGTTCACCTTCATTACCAACCACCAAACCATCAAAATCAGTTTCGAGGCGATCCATCGCTTCGGTGACAATGGCTGAAATATCATCATCCAACGCATTCATCTTGGTATGGAATTCGACGAGTCCAACGCCATCACCAATATCAAACAAAGAGGCACCAGCATTTTTGCTGATTTCTTTTTTCGTACCACGCAGATTTTTCAAGAAAACAAAATTGTCATCTTGTTTCAACTTCACATATTTCTTTTTGGTCACATCGTACACGCCAACTTTATTCGCACCTTTATATTGATAAAAAGTTTCAACACCCGCCTTCAACATTTCATCCACCCACTTCGCAGGCGCGTAACCTTCCGCTTTCATTTTCTTGACAACATCTTTCACACCGAGCATGTCCCAAATTTCAAACGCGCCCGCTTCATGTGAAAAACCCCAACGCACCGCATCATCCAAAGGCTTCACTGTATCTGCAACTTCAGGAATAATCGAAGATGAATATTGGAATGATTGATAGGTCAACGCTTTGACTAACTTCGCCGCTTTATCATCCGCTTCTAACATGACCTTGAGCCTGCCAGCCAAATCTTCGACATCTTTCGCCGCCTTGACTGAGTCAAAGCGTGGTTTGGTTGGTGGAACATGTTCAAGTGTATTCAAATCTAAAGAATAAAATTCTTTCTTGCCTTCTGCATTACGAACTTCTTTATAAAAACCGACTTTGGTTTTATTGCCAAGCCATTTTCTTTCAAGCAATGTATCCATTAACTTCTTTGGCTTTTCAGAAGCTAAATATTTTTGACCGAGTTTATCGTGCGGAATCAATGGTTCAAGATTGGCACCCACATGATGCCACACATCAACTCCCACCAAGTCAATGAGGCGAAATGTCGCTGTTTTTGGGCGACCCATTAAAGGTCCAGTCAGAGAGTCCACTTCATCTACTGTATATCCATTATTGAGGATGAAATCCATTGCAAACGCGCCAGTTCCAAAAGCAACGCGATTGCCAATAAAGTTTGGTGTATCTTTACAAAGCACAACACCTTTGCCCAAACGATATTCGCCAAAATGAGACATAAACTCAACCACATCTTTGGATGTATCGTTTGTTGGAATAATTTCAAGCAATTTCAAATAACGCGGCGGATTGAAAAAGTGTGTGCCTAGAAAATGTTTTTTGAATTCTTTCGAACGACCTTCTGCAATCGCATGAACAGGAATTCCAGAAGTATTAGTAGAAACAATCGCCGTCGGCTTGCGGACTTCATCAATGCGCGCCATCAAATCTTGTTTAATTTTTAGGTTCTCAACAATCGCTTCGAGAACCCAATCTGCTTCACTGACAGCATTGAAATCATCTTCCAAATTTCCAAGCTTCACCAATGACTTCAATTCATCAGCCATCAAATTAGCAGGCTTGGCTTTGACACAACGTTCCCACCCTTCTTTGACAATTTTATTTTTATCAGTTGAATCTTTTGCGGGGATATCCAACAATGTAACAGGCACGCCAATATTTGCTAAATGCGCCGCAATCGCCGCACCCATTGTGCCAGAACCGATGACAACTGCCTTATTAATTTTATATTTCATAGTTATCTCAACTCTTTTCCGCTATAACCTAAAATCTGTCTTGCAACCACAAGTCTATTGATTTGACCAGTGCCTTCATATATATCTGTAATCTTTGCATCGCGCATCCATTTTTCCAAAAGGAATTCGCGGGTGTAGCCAATCGGTCCTAAAATCTCTACGGCTTTTTGTGTGATCTTTGTTGTCACATCACCAGCTTTAACTTTGCTCATCGAAGACTCAAGCGCGTTTGATTTTTTATTATCTGCCATCCACACGGCTTTCAAGGTCATCAACCATGCAGACTTGAGCATGATTTCCATATCAATGACTTCGCGTTCGATATTCGATAATTTTTGACGTGGCAATCCATAACGGATTTTGACTCCGTTCTCTTCCAATTTTTCTTTGAGAAATTCCAAAGCGGCTCTGGCTACGCCCAAACCTGATGCTGCTACTAATGGACGAGTCGCATCAAAAGTTGCCATGGCACCGCGAAAGCCCGTGTTATTTTTTTCAACAGTTGCACTTCCCAACATATTTTCAAATGGTACACGCACATCTACTAATGAAATCGCCGCCGTATCACTGACGCGAATGCCCATCTTCTTTTCGAGCTTGTTGATTTTTACGCCAGCAGTTCCACTTTCCACAACAAAAGCACGCATGCCTGCACGCCCTGCAGTAGGGTCAATACTTGCCCATACAACGATAAAACCTGTGCCAAGTTTTTCATACTGTGTAAAAGATTTATCACCGCCTGTGACGAAAATCTTTTCACCGTTGATAACCCATTCATTGGTCTTTTCATCTAATACAGCGCGTGTACGAATTGCGGATGTATCTGAGCCTGCACCAGGTTCGGTCATACACATCGCGGCATATGTTGGAATATCACTATTAAATCTTGTAAGAAATTTTTCTTTTTGTTCAGGTGTGCCAGCCGCCGCAACAGCCGCCGCACCAAGCCCACCACCTGGAGTAATCAAATACATGCCAACATCACCCCAAGCAAGCATTTCAATTTGAGTTGCTAATTTTTGATAACCAATTGGCGGACGTTTTTCATCACCTTCTTGTGGTTTTTCAGTAACAGTTAATCCGCCACCACCACCTGCGGCTTTCATTGCCATGTGCATAAATTCCACATAGCTCCATGGAATTGCATGTTCATTTTCATCGAACTCGCGTGAAATCGGTCGCATCATATTTTCTGCGACGGTCTTCAACATCACTTGTTGATTCACTATTGGTTTGGGTGCTTCAAATTCTATTGTCATTTTTATTTCCTTTATACAATTGCTAAACCAAGCAACATCGCAAATCCACGACCATTGCGCATGAGCAACTCAACGGGATTTTCACGAATATATCCATGCCCACCATAAATTTGCACGCCACGGTCTGTGACCATCATCACCATATCCACTGCGCCTGTGTGAGCAAGATACGCCGCAACACAAATATCTTCTTTATTGTTATCTAATTTCCAAGCGGCTTCCCACGTCAGCAAACGCATCGCTTCAATTTCAGTGCGCATCTCCGCGAGCATAAACGCCACTGCTTGTTTTTGTGCAATCTTCACACCAAAGGCTTCGCGTTCTTTTGCATAATTTTTTGCATATTCAAAAGATGATTTTGCAACACCCAATGCCGCAGATGCAGAACCAAGTCTCAACGAAGCAAGAATCAATTCGAAGTCATGACCTGAAGCGCCGCCTAAACGATTCGCAACTGGAATCTTGACATCATCTAATTTGACGCGATACATTGGCAATGCATTTAATCCCATCAATTTTTCGCGTTCATCTAAAATGGATAAGCCAACGGAATCTTTTGGAACGATGAAACCTTGTGTGACGCCGTTGAGATTCGCATACACGAGAATGGCTTGCGCCTCTTTTGCATACGGGACAAATGCTTTTTCACCTGTGAGTGTTATCTCATCTTGATTTATTTCCGCAGTGGTCTTAAGTGCGTTTGGATCAAAATCAAAACTCATCTCAATGAGAGCCGCAGTGTATGGACTCCACTCGCCCGCAATAATTTTTGGTAAATAATTTTTCTTTTGTTCTTCACTACCTGCCAACAAAATTGGAGTCGCAAACAATGACGGAGTTAATACAGCCAATGTACCCGCTAAATCACCATACGCCATTTCTTCTAAAGCCAAAACATTGGTGACAGCATTTCGTTCACCAAAGCCACCATAAGATTCGGGAATGGATGCTTGCAATAAACCAATCTCCCAACCTTTGTTAATTAATTTATTGGATAACGATTTACTTTCTTCTGCTTCATGTGCATTCGGTCGTAAATCATTTTCTGCGTATTTGTTGACTGCATCAATCAACATTTGTTGTTCTTCGTTTGGTTCAAATGAGTACATTTATTTTTCCTTTCATTCATACATCGTTGGTTGAGTAGCCACGCTCTTGCTCTTTGTGGCGTACCGAAACCAACAAGTTACTTCAACATACCTTTCAACATAAAATCAGAATAATCATCTGCAATTTGTTCAATGGATTTTTCACCATTCGGTTGATACCAAGTTAACGTCCAATTCATCACCCCCATCAATGCGCGGACTGCAAGATTCACGTCTTTCAATTGAAATATTTTTTCTCGCATACCTTCATTAAGCACATCCCGCCATAACGCCTCAAATTTATCTCGTTGAGGGACATGGCGGGTATGAGTCTTTTTATCTAACGAACGATGTTCAAATAATAAAACTGCGGTTAGGTCGGCATTTTCTGCCAATGCGGATAAATATCCGCGAATCATTTTTCTTAATTTTTGGTCTGAGGGAAGATTTTCAGAAGAAATTTTGGAGATATGGTCAGCTAGCATGATTAATGCACGGTCTAATAGTGCTAGCAAAATCTCCTGCTTCGATTTGACGTGATGATACAAACTTGCTTTTTGCACGCCTAACGCCTCAGCAATATCAGACATCGATGCGCCATGAAAGCCTTTTTTGCGAAACACTTGTGCGGCTGTGTCGAGAATATCATCTCTAGTCAAGGCAACTCTCCTGCCTACCGTTCGGTAGGTTTTGCTAGTTTACACCCTACCGAGCGGTAGGTCAAGAGTTACGACTTACAAAAATAAAAACTGCGAAACAAATTTCGCAGTTTTTTTAAATTATCAGTTAAAAAAAATTATTGAAACAGGATCAACTTCAAAGTCAAGAAAGAAGCGTTACTTACTTCCGCTTTTTAGATAGGCTTCCATAAAATCATCCAAATCACCATCTAAAACTGCTTGGGCGTTGCCGGCTTGGAAATCGTTACGATGGTCTTTGACCATTTGATAGGGATGCAAAACATACGAACGAATCTGACTGCCCCATTCGGCTTTGGTGTATTCGCCACGAAGCACAGCGCGTTCTTCTTCTCTTTCGGCTTGACGAAGTTCTAATAAACGCGCGCGCAAAATTTTCATGGCGAATTCACGATTTTGCGTTTGTGACCTTTCATTTTGACAAGTGACGACAATGCCTGTTGGAATGTGTGTGAGGCGCACAGCCGTTGCATTCTTTTGCACATTTTGACCACCTGCACCCGATGAACGAAAGACATCCAGTTTTATATCACTTGGATTAATTTCAATATCGGCTTCTTCCATTGAAACTTGCGGAAGAACTTCTACCAACGCAAACGATGTATGCCTGCGATGATTTGAATCAAATGGAGATAAGCGCACCAAACGATGCACGCCTTTTTCTGAACGTAAATATCCAAATGCATATTTTCCGCCGATTGCGATGGTGACGCTTTTTATGCCTGCTTCTTCACCAGGGGTTGAGTCCATCATATCAACCGTGAAGTTGTGTTCTTCTGCCCAACGCAAATACATACGCTCAAGCATTTGCGCCCAATCTTGCGAATCAGTTCCGCCAGCACCAGCATGAATTGCCAAGATGGCATCATCATGGTCATACGGACCAGACAACATGGCGGCGAATGAACGTTTTTCTAAATCGTTTTCT
Source organism: Anaerolineae bacterium (assembly GCA_003524705.1). The sequence continues at coordinate 7,779 of DQGV01000453.1, forward strand.
AAGGTTTGAATTTCAGTTTCTAAATCGGCACGCAGAGATTCATCGTCTAGCTTTGCTAGTTCAGTTAAATCATGAATTTGGCTTTTTATTTTTTTCCATGTTTCCACTTCATCGCGTAAGTTGGAAACGGTCTTCATGACTTTTTGTGCGTTGGAATTGTTATTCCAAAAATCTGGTGCTTCGGTTTCTTTTTCTAATTGTGTAAGTTGCGTTTCTTTGCTAGCCAGGTCAAAGACGCTCCAAGAGTTGAGCGGATGTTTGGTTTATTTTTTCGAGTCGTTGTAATAAGTCTTGCATAAAAAATCTCCTAAAATGTCACATAAAAACGTGACCTACATATTGTTTTGTAAAATTCCTTCAATAAATGCGTCGGGGTCAAATGGAGTTAGGTCTTCAGGTTTTTCGCCTAAGCCTGCAAATAAAATCGGCAAGCCTAATTCGCTTTGAATTGCAAACGCCATTCCACCGCGGGCAGATGAATCTAATTTGGATAATATCACACCGGTCACGTTCACCGCTTCTTTAAATGAACGAGCCTGATTCAGCGCGTTTTGCCCAGTCGTTGCATCTAGCACAAGCCAAACTTGATGAGGTGCGCCATCCATTGCTTTGCCAACCACGCGATATACTTTTTTCAATTCTTCCATTAAATTGAATCTGGTATGCAAACGCCCAGCAGTATCTATAAATACGATGTCTGCTCCGCGAGCGATTCCTGCTTGAACTGTGTTGAATGCTACCGCGCCGGGGTCGCTTTCAGGCGCGCCTCCTATTATTTCGACGTTTAGCCTGTTTGCCCAAACCTCAAGTTGGTCAACCGCCCCGGCACGGAATGTATCCGCCGCGCCAAGTAACACTCTCTTTCCTTCATTAACAAAACGTGATGTCAATTTTGCAATCGTAGTTGTCTTCCCTGCACCATTGACTCCGACAATTAAGATAACTGTTAGCTTGTTTTCAAAGTGAATTTGGGGTGGAGAAATTAACCGAGAGCGCAATTCTTGTTTGAGGTTAAGGGTAAGGTCGCTAGCACGAATCAAGCCGAGGTCACGCGTGAGGCGTTTGAGGGAATCTAAAATCGAAGATGTGGTCTCGATTCCTAAATCAGCTTGAATTAAGAGTGCTTCTAAATCATCCCATGTTTCATCTGTAATTTCAGATGCTCCAAGAATCGAAGCGATTTGCCCAAATGCAGATTTGCTTGTTTTGGAAAGTCCATCTTTCCAACGTGAGAAAATACTCATAAGGCGGCGATTATAGCACGGTGTATGAGGGAATTTATGTTATACTTTTTTCGCTTAATGTTTAGAATAAAAAAAGGAAAAATACATGTCAGAACCAATTCATATTTCCGATGCAGAGTTTGAAAAAGTTGTTATGCAATCGAATGTGCCTGTGATTGTAGATTTTTGGGCACCGTGGTGTAACCCATGTAAAATGATTGCGCCAACTTTGGATAAACTTTCTAAAGAAATGGGCGACAAAATTGTGATTGCAAAAGTCAATACCGATGACCATGCCGAATGGATGCAAAAATTTGGTATTCAGGGTATTCCTACTTTGTTATTTGTTTCAGGTGGTAAAGTAGTACATCGCCAAGTGGGTGCATTGCCAGAAAAAATGTTGCGTGATGTTGTTAATCAGTTTTTAAGCGTTGTCGGGCAAAATTAGTTAATCGGATTGGAGTTGGGTGCTATGAAGAAAAAACTTTTAATCTTTGTTGCTTTGAGTTTTTTGTTCAGTGCCTGTTTACCAGCGGCACCTCAAACTGAAACATTCCCCACCCCAATTTCAGAAGCGGATTTGCATTTGACCGCAGCAGTACTTTCACAACAGACTTTGCAAGCAATACCATCAGATACAAGTGTCCCAACTGAGACACCTGTGATTGTGACTGCTACGAATACCGAAGTTCTGGCAACGGCTACTGAAACGCAAAACCCCGCTTTGTTAACTTTAACTGCTACTTTAGGAACTGGCACGGTGACAGCAGAAAATGTTACTGGAACACCGGGTGCAGGAATTATTGTCGGCACCTTGCCATTTACTGGAACACCAAGCGCAACGTTAAATCCGTTTTTTACGTCAACACCAACGATTGACCCACAACCTCTGTCTCATGGAACACTGCCACCTAATTTGCCGTTTGGATTTATTAGTATTATTAACAAAGCAAAGGCTGATGCATATATTTCTCTTCGATGCGTTACAAAAGATGATTATGTAACCATTCTTGAATATCCTGTAGAAGGAACAGTTAATACAAAAGCACCTGCTGGAAATTATACTTATGTAGCATGGGTTGGCGGAAGGCAGTTTACTGGAAGTTTTAATTTACCAAAAGAAAACGACTTAACAATTACTTTATTCAAAGACAGAATAAATATTAAATAAAATGAAAGATAAATTAAGGAGAAATTCATGTTTAGAAAAATTTTACCTGTTGTAACTATCATAGCAATATTCTTAGTTGCGTGTGGTCAGCAGGCAGAACCAACTTTGTCACCAGAAGAAGTTTCTGGTACAGCGGTAGCCGCGGCTTGGACGATTGTAGCTGAAACGCAAGCCGCAATTCCAACCAATACTCCAGTTCCGCCAACTGAAACACCAAGCCCTACCCCATTGCCAACTTTTACACCTGAGCCA
>DQGV01000446.1 GCA_003524705.1 Anaerolineae bacterium
ACCAAAACTCTATAATAGGTTTAAACCTTAAATATACTTAACAATACAGTATGGCATATTTTTATTCCAATAGCCATGACTCCTTGAAAGCATAAGACTGTTCCAAGCTAAATCAAAAAGGAATAAAAATGGGAAATTTTAAAAAGAACTTTGCAAAATGGAAGACTGAAACTGGCGAACATGGCCCTAGGGCCATGACTCGTTTCGTGATTATGCAATTTGTAGAGGGGCTTCAATCCGTAGCCCCTGACAGATATATATTCAAAGGTGGAAATTTGCTTTGGCATTATATTAAAACTCCAAGATCAACAGTTGATGTCGATTTTGCGACAGATAATGAGGTTGAAGTTGCACAAGTATTAGAAGACTTTGCCAGTGTTCAAACAGATGGCTGTAAGTTCATAGTTAGATCCCATAATGCGGTTGAATCAAATGAGAAGTCAGGGCTCACGGTTCAAATGGAATTCATCACGGAAGAAGGATCAACAAATCCTTTTGGGGTCGACGTAGTCTTTGCTGTTAAAACCGACAGCAAAAGAATCAAGCTTGCCAACGCACAGGTAACAGCAGCAAGCCTTGAAAATATCATCGTCGATAAAGTCGCTGCTTGCCATCGCTTTGCCGGAGGCAACACGCGAATGAAGGATTTTGACGATCTTTACAGAATTGCAAAGGCCAATCAAAAAGTTGATGCTAAATTGATCCAAAAACTTGCTAACGAGCGAAATATTGAACTGTCCCTTGACCATAGGTGGATCAATAACCAGGTGAAAGAGGCCTGGGCTGAGTACACCCAGAAGAAGGTCTATAAAGACGCTACAGATCTTCCAAAAGATATATCCCAAATTATTGATACCACTAATGATTATCTAATGAGTGTTACTAAACTTGCTAAATAGTATATTTTTAGCTAAAATAGTAACATGAAGAAAAAAGCCAAAAACACCGTATTACTGTCTGGGGTATATAAGCACGCAGAGCTAGAGCAATTCTTTGGATCTAAAATGGCGGTCAAACGTGCTGTGGCGGCTGGTAAAATCGATAAAATTTCGAGAGCTTTTTACGCCACTCCTGATGTTCCATCGAATCGGGCTTTTTATTCCGTCATCAAAAAGTTCTATACGGGAGCTGTGATTTCAAAGCGGACTCTGCTTTATCATTATAAGCTCACCACAGATCAACCGTCCTCAATTGATATCGATGTCGATACGGGTTCAAAGCTTCGCAACGATACCGATCTTATCAGCGTTTACCGCACCAATAAGATCTTCAGCACGACATCATTGGAAATCAACTCAGTAAAACTAAAAGGCTACTCTGTTGAGCGCGCCTTGTTTGAAGTTCTGCATTTTGAAAAGAAACCTGGTCAGCTCACTTCTGAAGTCATTCACAATTTTTTAGCTAACCACAAGTATGAACCTGCCACCATTCACAAGATCGCTCAGAAATTCGGTAAGCGCGGGCTTGAACTTGCTAGCCTTATCCAAATTTTAGCAGGGAATAAATTTCGCGTAGCAAATTAGGCTTTAATTTTTGAATCAAGATTGTAGGGGGCGGTTCGAAAAGGGGCCATTTTAGCCGGTTAGCCGGTCCCATAGGGGCCAATCATAAACAAGCGATACGTTCGAAAAATTCAATTATCTAAAATGCCAAAGAGCCACCTGTCGATCTCCGTTAGAGCCAACAAAAGGGCCACATTGCTGCGGCCCGATCCCGGGGTTTAATTTAATTTCTTAAAATCTTTCGATTCCTATTTTGATGATGATTCAGACTTTCCGGTCTTTGTCTTCATCGCGCGCTGATGCTTTCTATAACTTTCTCCTTCCATATAAAATATCTCGGCTTCATTAACCATGCGATCAACAACTACTGTTGCTACGGCTTCGTTTGCAAAAATTTGATTGAACTGGCTAAAGTTTAAATTTGTTGTCACAACTAACCCAAGCCCCGCATCGTGACGAGCCGATATGACTTGGAAAAATAACTGCGAGCCCTGAACGTCGAAGTCTACGTATCCAAGTTCATCGATAATTAATACTTGCGGTTTTTTAAGCCGCGCAAATTCCCGATCGAGCTGTGCCAGCTTCAGCGCTTGTAACAAGCTGTTGGCCATTTCTGCCGCTGTTAAAAATAAAACACTTAGACCTTTTTGGCAGCTGGCATAGCCAAGCGAGCGAGCTAAATGGGTTTTCCCGACGCCAGGATTGCCAACAAAAATAGCTTTAGGTAAATTATCTTTATCGACATTATTATGGATTGATAAATACGTCTTTTCAATTCGCTGGGTTAACTTACTATGACCAAAATCAAAAGTTTCCGCTGTTTGAATCTGTCTAAACTTTGCAGACTTTACCTTTGATGCAATTCTCATCGTTTTTCTCTCGGACTTTTCTTTTTCACAGGCCCTTTTTAAAAGACCAATTGTCTCGCTCTGACGTTTGGGATCTTGTAACTTTAGCCCCTCTTCGATCACACCAGGGAAGTGCCTTACCTTGAGTTCTTTCAGGCTTGCGTACACATATTCTTTTTCAATTTCCATCGGATTCTCCTTCGTTTGTTGTTGAATCATCTTTTATTAAAAGCTCATCATACGAACTCAAAGAGGTCCCTGGGATCACGCGGTTTAACTTCTCTCGATTAAATTTCATCGGCTCTGGATTTTTAATCGCAACGTTTTCTACGCGTAAATATCTTTCTAGTTTTTCGATCCCAATAATCCCGTCCTTTAGCATTTCAAAACAGGCTACATTCAGTGCCTCAACACCGTAAACTGTCGATAGCGCAAGCAAACGATTCATCTCAGATCGTAAAGATCTAGAACTTGCCCGAAGGGACATAAAATATTGCCGGACGCCATCGCCCAAATTCTTAAGAGCGACAACTCTAGATTCATCTTGCGAAACAGCGCCAGGCTTTTTTGCTAATAACCCATCTTGATGTTTTGGAT
>DQGV01000006.1 GCA_003524705.1 Anaerolineae bacterium
CTCCCGCCGACAAATGCCCAACGTGCTAATTTTTCTGCGGCGGCATGGTCACGTGGCGTGGTGGTAGGAGATGTCAAAATTAAAGTATCAGATAGAAGTCCAGCAAGAAGCGCACCTGCCAATGCTGGTGGGGCGGAGAGTCCTGCTTCCGCAGTTTGTTCAGTCACCAATGTAGAAGTCGAGCCGACAACATCCACTGTAAAACGAATCGGTTGATGGGTGTATGGATTTCCCAAACGATGATGGTCAAGAATTTCAAGCAGTTCGGCTTCTTCCAACGCGTTGATAGATTGACGCGGTTCGTTATGGTCAACCAAAATGATTTTCAAACGTGGCGGGTTCAAAATATTTTTTTGGCGCGCAATGCCAAGATACAAACCGTTTTCATCCACAACCCAATAATCATCAAACTCACTGCGTAAAATTTTATTTAGTGAATCGCGGATGTGTGCATTGGCTGTAAATTTTGGCACATCTGTATTTGCGGCATCTTTACATTGAGCAGACATCATCTCGCGCACGGTTGTATCACCGGGTCGCGGACCTAATATTTCACTAAAATATTTGAATAAACTCAAACCATTGATTAAACCATACGGCGTACCATCTTCATTGATGACAGGTGCAATGCCGCCAGTTTTGCTAGCGAGCGTCCATGCTATGCCAAGTTGTGCATCAGGTGTGAGCGAATCTAATCTTTGCATCACCGATTCAAAACGTGGGGATGCATCGGTTAACAAAAATGGAACTTCGATGTTTAATGTTTTCAACACCCAAGAAGTTTGCGCATTCAATGCACCTGCTCGCGCGGCGACGGCATCCAATTTATCCCGTTCACGTAATAACCACGCATAGCCCATTGCTGATGCAATCGAGTCTGTATCTGGATTAATATGACCAACAACAAAAATTCTTTCTGACATTAATTTCCGCTTCTTTCTTGACGTTCAGCTTGTTACTTGTTTTATGATAATTAATTTGCCACAGAGAACACAGAGACTTTTGAGAAAAGATTTTTTAAACTCATTTTTCTCTGTGACCTCTGTGGCTAAGAATCTTATAACTCGTTACTCATTAACTCTTGAACTCGATTATATCTCGCCTTTTTCAACCATCCCCAAAAATGTTTTGACTATATAAGGGTCAAAATGCTTGCCAGATTGCTCTTGAAAATACTTGATAATTTTTTTACGAGGCCAAGCTTTGTTATATGGGCGGTCATAACTAAGCGCATCCCATACATCGGCTACCGCAAAGATGCGTGCTGACACTGGAATATCATTTCCTTTCAACCCGCGCGGATAACCTGTCCCATCCCATTTTTCATGGTGACAATATGGAATCTCAAGGGCTTTACTCAAAAACGGAATTGGAGATAAAAGTTTATATGCCGTTTCAGGGTGTCCTTGAATAATTTCTCGTTCTTTTTTTGTTAACTTACCCTTTTTATGTAATATCTCATCAGGAATGCTAATTTTTCCAATGTCATGCAAAATCGAACCGCTCCGAATTTCTTCAAGCGCATCATCTTTGAGATGAAGTTTTTGCGCAAGCTTTAGCGTATTTTCTGTCACACGCCGTGAATGACCTTCTGTTTCTTTATCACGTAATTCCAATGCGCGTGCAAAACCTTCAAGTGTTGTGTCGTATGTCTCTGCTAATTCACGCGTGCGGGCTTGCACTCTATCTTCTAACTCCGCATTTAATTTTCGCAATTCATTTTCTAATTCTTTCAACGCTGTAATATCATGTGAAATATAAATCCGCCCAATCATTTTCTTGTGTGAATCATAGAGGGGCCAAATCGTCAGTTCATAATAAATCTGTTTATTGCGAAATTCAAAACTTGCTTCCGTGCGGGCATAGGTCACATGCGTATACATTTTGATAGGAATCGGAAAATTCTCAAATACAACTTTAGCAGGCTTGCCAATCACATCACTGGCTTCTTTTTCCATCAAAACCAGCATAGCAGAATTAATATCCATGACATGATTTTGATTATCTAAAATAACGACAGGGTCAACAATGGCTTCAAAGAGTTTATCACGCATAAATTTTCAATAAAATTATAATCGCATTGATACATGACCTTGAAAAATAAAAAAGATGCGACCCACACCCTCTCGCATCTTTCCTGACTTCAACCTGATTCTGCTACTTCTGCTTTATCGCTCGCCAGACTCTCTCCGGCGTAGCAGGGATTTCATCCACATTGACTCCAATGGCATCCAAAATTGCATTGCCAACGGCTGGCGCAACGCCATCCATTGGAATTTCTGCTACGGCTTTGACTCCGAATGGGTGACTTGGTTCAAACGTCTCTACAAATATTGTTTCTAAATCAGGCATTTCATTGGAACGGAAAACGTGATACCTATCTAAATCTCTTTCGTAAGCATTCCCTTTTTCGTCATATCGCATCTCTTCACAGACGACATAACCCAATGCTTGAGTCATGCCACCTTCAATTTGACCTGATGCCGTTAATGGATTCACAATTACACCCGAATCTACAGCCATGACAAGTTTATCTACAACCACTTCGCCAGTTTCTGTATCTACAGTCACTTCGGCAAATTGTGCCGCAAATGGTGGTGGTGACACTGGTGATACGTAACTTGCTACACCCATAATTTGTTCTTGATTATTTTTATGCAATGTATCTAGTGCAATTTCAGCCAGCGTCACAGAACGACCATCCGGTGCAATTGCTTTTCTGTCTGCTAATTTAATACTTTCATATTCTGATTCAGGAATCTCAAACATACTCGCCGCACGGACTTTGATTCTCCATGCCACCACTTGAGCGGCTTTCACCGCGGCTGTACCAGATATATAGGTAGTCGAAGAAGCGTATGCACCTTTATCAAACGGTGTGAAATCTGTATCTGATGAGTATGTAATCATATCTTCAAGTGGAACGCCCAACACCTCCGCCGCCATTTGAGCAATGACAGTATCCGAGCCTGTGCCTAAATCTGTTGCACCAACCAAAAGATTGAACGAACCATCATCATTCATTTTGATAGATGCGCCGCCCATATCTAAATATGGAATGGCTGTACCTTGCATAACAAATGAAACACCAATGCCTCTTTTTATCTTTCCGTCTTTCTTCTTTCCTCTTTCATCGTTTACGAAATTTCGCCAACCCTCGTTTTTATATTTATCATCCCATGCAATTGCGGCACGACCTTGTGCTACACATTGCTCTAAACCAACTGTGTGAATAATTTCAGGGCGTGGTTCACGACCTTCGTTCCATGCCGTTGAAAATGGATGATACTCGCCGGGGCGAACTGCATTTTTCAAACGAAAATCAATCGGGTCGAGATTCATTGCGCGTGCAATTTTTTCCATGTGACGGTCAAGGGGCCAGTAACCTTGTGGCACACCATAACCACGAAATGCGCCAGCAGGTGGTGTGTTGGTATAAACCACATCTGCATAAAAACGAATGTTTGGAGATTTTCGATATTCACCATCACCGACATATAACGCCATGGCTTTGTGCCCTGTATTGCCTGTGACGGTTAACGCATGACATCCATACGCGCCAGTATCGGATAACGCATACATTTCATTGGCTGTGATTGTGCCATCGCGCTTCACACCGGTCTTCATCTTGATTCGCATTGGATGCCTTGACCTTGCCGCTATAAATTCTTCTTCACGTGTGTATTCATAAATCACAGGTCGTTTAGTAGCAATCGTTAAATGCGCTGGCACATCTTCCATTAACACTTCTTGCTTACCTCCAAATCCGCCACCAATTCTTGGCTTAATCACACGGATTCTTTTAACTGGTAAACCTAAAACCGGTGCAAGCATTCTTCTTACATGAAATGGTACTTGTGTGGAAGTGCGAATCACCAATCTATCATCTTCATCCCAATACGTGACGCAGACATGTGGTTCAATGGAAACTTGTTGTACTTTGGGAACTTCATATTCGGCTTCAAAAATTTCATCGGCTTCAGCAAAACCTTTATTGACGTCACCAATATCAATGCGGATATGTGCCGCGAGATTTTTCTCTGGGTTTGAATCTGCAAAGTTTACATATTCGGGTTCATCATGAATTTTGATTTTGCTTTCCATTGCTTCACGCGAATCTAAAATGGCTGGCAAAATTTCATATTCAACATCAATCAATGCCAAAGCCTTTTCTGCGATTTCAGGAGTCTCTGCCGCAACGAATGCAACTCTATCACCGACGAAGCGAACTTTTTTATCTAATGAAAATGAATCTAGTGGCCCAGGAATCGGGTCAGATTGTCCCGCTGTTGAATACACCACGCGCGGAATATCTTGCCATGTTAGTACTGCCACAACACCATCTAAATCTTTTGCTTTGCTGGTATCAATTTTTTTGATCAAAGCATGTGCATGTGGTGAATGTAAAACTTTAGCATACAACATGCCGCGCATATCAATATCACCTGTGAAAGCAGGTTTGCCTTGCACAAGTTTTATCGCATCCACTTTCTTTTCAGGCTTGCCCACTGTTTGCCATGTTTGGCTTTCAGGCGTAACAAAAACTTTAGGTTTAACGAGCAGGCTGGTGGTAGAGTCTGGAGGCGCAATGGGTGAATCGTTTGATGGGAATCGAAAATCAACGAGTCCTGAATCTCCAATATCAAATTTTTCATCACCACGCAATTCAGCGGCGGCAGTCATCACGGCTTGCACAGGTTTGAGATAACCCGTGCAACGACACAACACGCCCGAAATCGCTTCACGCACTTCCTCTTCACTGGGATTCGGATTTTTTTCTAACAAACTTTTTGCCGCGAGAATTTGAGCAGGCGTGCAATAACCACATTGAATAGCACCTGATTCGACAAACGCTTTTTGAAGTGGATGCAAGCCATCCGTTTTTCGCCAACCTTGTTCTGGATGCTCGCCCAACGCTTCAATCGTGACCACAGCCTGATTCTCAACCTGAGCCGCTAACAAAGACCCAGCATTGACCGGCTTACCGTTTAATAAAACTGTATCCGAGCCACTCAAGCCATCTTCATCGCCAAACTTGATTCCATAAAACCCAAGCCCGCGCAATGCGGCTAATAATGTTGTGGATGGGGGAGCATCAAGTTGATATTCTTTTCCGTTAATTTTTAGGGTGAGATTCATTTTCACTCCTTATTTTCTTTTGGAACTCTTGATTTTACATATTCAATAATTTTTTCAACTTTTTCTTTTTCGTTTTTATTTACATAAGCCCAATATTGAATTTCCCCGTCTTTATCGTAAAAACCAAACACTTCTCTTTTTATATAACCTAANAAAGCAGAAATTATAATAGATGCTATTGATATGTACAAAATATACAAAGTTGATATATAAAGATTTACGCCAAACCCAAATCTCAAGCCAAGTAATATTGAATAGATTAGAAAAGTTAAAGGGGCTACAAATGAAAATAAGTCATTACCTGTTTTTCCGCGGAAAACTTCTCCAGTAAGAGAGTTGAATTTAATCTTGTATATATATTCGCCGTTAATAGATTTTTCAATACCTACAACTTCATTTTCGTAAAACCTATCAGTGGTTCTATTCAAGTTTGCAAATTTGAAATATTTGTGTTCAAAAACAGCCAACTGAGAAGGGAATGGATCAGTTGATGCGATTTCCTCAATAACACTGGATTTTAGCTTAATTTTATCAACTACTTGTAAAATTAAATCTTTATTTTGTCGATTTTGCTTAATTCGAATGATGTTACTTCCATTCTTATCAACAACAAAAACATACCAATTTCTAACAAAGCTTGTAGCATATAAAAATAAACTAACTATAAAAATTAGTTGCCCGATTCGGAGCCAAAATAAATTTTCATAAAGCCAGTTGCAGAACACGAATAACAACATTCCAGTAATGGTAATTAATAAGAAGCTAAACGACTGTTGGCCTTCGTCTGTCAAAAAGCTATATGATATCTCACCTACATCTTCATATTTGAATTCAAATTCATACTCGGATTTAAGTGAATTACTTTTTATAATCGCTTTGTCTTCATAAAATTCTTGAGTGACTCTCAAAAAATTTGAAAATGGGTCAAAGGCTGTGAGTTTTATCATAACTTCCCTTCGGTTATAAATTCCAACTTTCTAACTTTCTCTCTCAACATATCAATTGACTTAAGTGTACCGCGTTCTTTGTAATACCAAACATCCCAACCATTGACTGGTGCATTCTTCATCAATGATTTTGCAACCGAATGAATCGAGCCAGTCATTTTGCCACATTTGATATGTCCATTTGATAAAATTTTGGCTGTGATTTTTTGATTCTTGAAATAAAGTGTTTCACCAATTTTGAGATAGCCATTTTCTACTAGACTACCAAATGGGATGCGCTTCTCTCTAGCAGACGAGATGGTCAGGCTTTCATCATCTGCGGATTTGACCGATGCGATTCTTTTTTGTGCAACTTGAATATATTTTTCATCCTGTTCAATGCCAATGAAATTGCGTTTGAGTTTTTTTGCAACTGCACCTGTGGTGCCAGAACCGAAAAATGGGTCAAGGACTATGTCACCAACATTTGTGCTGGCAAGCAAAACTCTGTGGAGGAGTGATTCAGGTTTTTGAGTTGGGTGAGCCTTTGTCCCGTTGGATTTGAGGCGTTCTTTTCCGTTGGCAATTGGGAGAGTCCAGTCGCTACGCATTTGCAAATCATCATTCAAAGCTTTCATGGCTTTGTGATTGAAAAAATATTTCGCGCCTTTTTTCTTTTGAGCCCAAATTAAAGTTTCATGTGCATTGGTAAATCGCACGCCGCGAAAATTTGGCATGGGGTTTGTTTTGAGCCAAATGACATCATTCAAAATCCAAAATCCTAAATTTTGCATGATGGAACCAACTCGAAAAATATTATGGTATGTGCCGATGACCCAAATTGTGCCAGTCTCTTTCAAAACTCTTTGGCTTGCGTGTAGCCAATTGAGGGTAAATTCATCATAATCTTGATAACTCGAAAACTTATCCCATTGATTATTAACTGCATCTACTTTGGTTAAGTTGGGACGATACAAATCATTTTGCAGTTGCAAGTTGTAGGGTGGGTCTGCGAAAATCAAATCCACCGAGTTCTCAGGCAGTGTGCTGAGAATCTCAATACAATTTCCGTGCAGGATTTGATTAACTGGCAAAGTTGTCACGAATCGAATTATACACTTTGTAAATTAGGATTTTATTGGTTTTGTTAAAAATTTTCAGTTTTTATTATGATCAACTATGCTACCAGTAACTGTAAAATCATACCTAGTAGTATTAATGGAATGGTGATAATTATAAATATTTTTCTAATAGGATATCTTGAAATACGGATAAAAATTTCTGTTAATAAAAAAACCAGAATAGAAATTATTGAAA
>DQGV01000012.1 GCA_003524705.1 Anaerolineae bacterium
GAATGAAGAATTTGTAGACCTTCGCTCCGACACTGTTACCAAGCCTACACCTGAAATGCGTGAAGTGATGGCAGAAGCTGAAGTGGGTGATGATGTTTACATGGACGACCCAACTGTCAATCAATTACAAGAAAAAGCGGCGGAAATGTTGGGCAAAGAAGATTCGCTTTTCGTCCCATCAGGTACGATGGGAAATTTAATTGCATTAATGGTGCATTGCCAACGTGGTGATGAAGTGATTCTTGGTAACAAGTCTCATATTTATTTGAATGAAGCAGGCGGGATGTCTGCGTTAGGTGGGATTCAGCCACATCCAATCCCAAATCAAAAAGATGGCACATTGGCATTAGATGACATCCGCGCTTCGATTCAAAGTGAAGATGTGCATCATGCAATTACAAAGTTAATTTGCCTTGAAAACACGCAGAATGTTTGCGGTGGCGTTCCATTGACAGTGGAATATACAAATCAAGTTGGTGAGATTGCCAAAGAAAATAATTTGTCATTGCACATTGACGGCGCAAGAATCTTCAATGCCGCAACGGCATTGAATGTAGATGTAAAAGATTTAGTTAAGCCTGCGGATTCGGTCATGTTTTGTTTGAGCAAAGGTTTAGTTTCACCAATTGGCTCAATGTTGGTTGGAACAGAGAAATTTATTAATCGTGCACGACATTTGCGAAAAATGTTAGGTGGTGGAATGCGTCAGGTTGGTGTGGTTGCATCGGCAGGATTAATTTCACTAGAAAAGATGACGAAAAGGTTAAGTCAAGACCATATTCGGGCTAAGAAACTGTATGCGGGCTTGAAGCAGGTATCAGGTTTGGTATTAGAAGCGGAGCCAAAATCAAATATGGTGTTTTTTGATATTCATCCAAATGTTAAACTAACAGATAATCAGATTATTGATGAAGTTAGAAAATATGGCGTGATTATTGATTGGGCTTCATCACGCCGTTTTCGGTTGGTGACTCACTATTGGGTGGATGATGTTGGTGTGGAAAAAACGATTGAAGCGTTTAAGGAAGTTTTGAAATAATTAATCAGAAACAGCAATTACTTGCGGGTCTTCAACTATCAGTTTTTCAAATGCATCTACAATGTTGGGGTCAAATAAAATTCCTGATTGTTCACGCAAATAAATTAACGCTTCTTCTGTAGAAATTTTTTGACGATACGGGCGGTTACTGGTTAATGCATCGAAGGCATCAATCACTGAAAACAAACGCGCCAAAATTGGAATGTCTTCACCTTTTAATCCGCTTGGATAGCCTGTGCCGTTCCATCTTTCTTGATGATGACGAATGAGCGGAATGGTATCTTCTAAAAATGGAATGCCTTCCACAATTTTCGCACCAATGTCAGGATGCAATTTCATTAACTTCCATTCTTCATCATTGAGTTTACCGGGCTTGTGTAAAATAGTATCGCTAATACCAATTTTTCCAATGTCATGCAGCAACGAGCCACGTTCTAAAACTTTTAATTGGTCACTAGAAAACTTAAGGGCTTCACCAAGTTTTACGGCTAAATTACTAACGCGAATGCTATGACCTTCAGTTTCTCTATCGCGGGCATCGAGTGCAGAAGTTAATGATGCTAAAGTTTGGTCGTATGTTTCTTCAAGCGTGTTGTACGCGGCTTTGATTTCTATGGCTTGGCGACGTGATTCTGCTAACAACATTGAACGCTCTAACGCAATGGCGGCTTGATTCACCAGCGCTTGCATGTCATTCGGGTTTGTAGCGGGGTTGTTGGTTTGATCGTCTGGTGATTCCATCCAAATCGCGCCATAATTTCTGATTGGCGTTTTGATGGGAATACAACTTTGAATGCCAGATTTTCCTTGCGAAAAATAAATTAACTGACCTCGATTCATCGCATCTTTAATTAATTTCATTGGATGACGTGACCCATGTTGCAAACCATTTGAATCGATTTTTACTTCGGCGGCAATGCTTTCATCTACATTCAACAATACAATTCCTGTAGTGGAACTTCTTGAAAGTTTATGTGCAGTTTGAGCAATATCTACAGCGGCTTCCTCTAAATTTTCAGCTTGAATAATTTGATTACTCAAACGATACAACAACGATGTGATTCGTAACGATGAACGCAATTCTTGTTGAAGCCAAGTGCTTTCAAACGCACCTGCGGCTTGAATGGCGAGTAATTCAGCAAGTGATTCATCATTTTCGGTGAAAAAAACTTCGTTTTGTTTTCCGAATGCAAAAATTGCACCAATATTCACTTGGTGCCAACGAATTGGGATTGCAATCATGCTTCTTAAATTTGTGCTGTCAATTGTTAAGTGAGATGTAGCCGGGTATTTGCGCACATCCCGAATACGAAAAGGTTGAATGGCTTGAAAAATAATTTGCAACAAACCTTCTGAGTTGAGTGATTTTTCTAAAGACTCTAACAAATGTGGTGCATTGCCTGATGAAGAACTTTGAATAAAATTTCTTTCTTGCCCTAATTGGATATGAACAAACGTGAAGCGTGCTTGTAAGATTTCTCTCGTAACGGATGCCACATCGCGAGCAGTAGAATTCGGGTCAACCACAGAGGAAAACTGACTGCCCGCCTGAATCAGATTCATTAACCTTTGATGATATCCAGAGCGTTCCCACGCGCGGATTAATTCCGCGGCAACCGCTTCTGCTAACCCAACATCAATACTGCTGAAAGCGTTTAATTGCTCGCTATTAAATGCAATCATGCCATGCACATGCCCATTTGATATTAATGGAATCACAACTGCTGATAAACTATTTTCACTTTCAAACTGAATGTAATCAGGGTCTCTTCTTAAGTCATTGACTATTTGAGTTTTTCGTTGACGAAAAGCTCTGCCGATTAATCCAGTAGTGGCACTTTGGCGATACCCAGGTGGAGCCAGGTTAATTTTTTCACCCGCCGCGGCAAGCATCATAAATTCCTGACTTTCAGGTTCATGTACAAATACACATGCCAAAGAACAACTTAATGCCCGTTCTAATGTATTTACCACTAGTTGTGCCGCCACAGGTTGATCTAATTGATTTTCAAGTTGCTGACTTAATTCCATTAATAGAGTTAATTGCGCATTACGCTTTTTTTCATTTGCAATCTGTTGAGAGAGTACATTTAATTGGTCCGCTTGCGCAGTCAATTTGATGCGTGCGCCTTCTCTCAAATGAATAAACGGTTTAACATATTTCCCAAACTTTGTATTCCAAATTGAAAGTGAATCATCTATGTTTTCATCATTTTTTTCTGTATCATCTTCGGTTCCGCTTAATTCTTTCATCAACTTGTTCATGGTGATAATAATGGTCACCCCTTCAATATAGACTACCACTGTAAAGAGAGTAAAGAATATGAATGACAATCCGTGAGCTGACACTAAGGCATTATTCTGAGCCCCTATTGATTGGTCTAACACAAATAACAATGCACTGATAAATATCAACACTGTTAATTCGATTGTACAGGCAATCATAATAATACGCCGCCCTAGAATATCCCCATCTGGCAATCGGATTTGCTTCCAGGGAAGTAAATCGCCAATCAAAATCATCCCAATCAAAACAATTGGCACAATTAAATTTGCACCATATATTGTCGGCACAAAAATAAAACACCATACTATCCATGGTATGGCTTGTAAGCGTAAAACATATTTACTATATTTAGGAAAGATGATTAGTATGCTTGCGGCAATAAACGAGAGGATAAAAAATGCGCCACCTAAATATGGAATATAGTTTGGCGATCTTAAAAGGGTTATATCTAATTTGGCAACTGCTAGAAAGATACCTGTAGCAAAGCCTGCCAATGCAAAGGTGAAATTTAATATGTCAAAGCCGAAAAAGCGTGTTGAGGTGGAAATAAATATTAAAACGATTTGCATCAAGCCAGTGAAGAAAAGAATCGCGGCTTCTATCCAAAATCCATTGTCTAAATACAAAATGGAAAACAAAATCAAAAGAACACTTGAAATACCTTGAGTCAACCGCACGCGCCAAGTTGACAAACTTAACACGGTTAGAGTTTGTAATAACAATGCGATTGCAAAGCTAGTAATACCCAAAGCCATCACTAGCCAAACGGGTTGGCTAGGCGTAACGATGTTTAATAACCTCGGAATCAGCAATAGGCTGACTCCTATTCCGCCTAATAAAAGGGAAGCGAAAATGTTAAAATTATTTTCTGAGGGGTGACGCATTGGGCTAGAGGATAGCATAAGAGACAAAATTTATCTAGAATGAGTTCTTTTCTACTAAATCCATATGACTCCCTGATGACCAAATTCTTAATTAGGGTAAATAATGCCACTTACGATATTGATAAAAATCTCAAAAAAGATGAGAAAAAATGGCGAAAGAATTGTAATGATTAAGCGATAAAACACTGTACCTTCAAAGGGCCAATCTGGAGATTTGTTAATCAGTTCAACGGCTTGTTTGATGAAAGTCATACTTTCGGTTTGCTTCAAGTACGAACTAGATAAATCTTTCTTTGGGTCTTTCGCAAGCGTGTTGTATAACTTTTCGGCTTCTTCTTGATAATCTTTATGCAACTTATCGAGCATGCTGTGTTTTATCGTCACCATACGGCGATGCACTTGCCACAGGGGTAGAAAAAACGTAATCGGCACTAAGATGAAATACATCACCACATAAAATAAGTATTCGGGCATTGGCACTTCAATAACCAACGGTTGCAGACCTAGATTTAATCCAATTACAGCCGCAACGCCGATAATTTCTAAAGAAAAGCGTTTAACGGAACTAAATACCTCAATTTTGTCAGTGTCTAGCGTTAATGGAAATTCTGTGTATTGAAAGAGTTCAGTCAATGCCATAGAGGTGGCAATATGACGCATGACAATCATGCCAATCATGCTCATAGCAAGGAAGCGTATGCCAAACACAAGGGTAATTTGTAACCAGTTTATATTTTCCCAAGTAGTGCCAAACAAATTGATAGCATTCAGAATGCCAAACCCAGCACTGATGGCGCCGATTGCGATTCCGAGTATCCACCAAATCCGTTTGGCATGCCATGTTTTTATTTTTTCGTATGGGACTGAGTCTAGGTTTTCTTCTTTGAAAAAGCGTGTTACGCTTTGATAAATTCGTAATATGCTTTTGGGTTGATAAGCATAATAATAACCAGCGGTGGGAAATACCAAAATAATATTGATTAATGTAATTAAGTCGCTAGCAGGTGAGACGTTATATAAATTGGGAATGATGTATCCATATAAAAAACCTGCAAACATGAAAAACAAAATCATGCCAAACCATTTCAACTTAAACACGTTGAAAAATAGTTTAGCAAGTGGGTCTGACCCTTGAATGTCTTTTGTGGTTAATGGGTGAGAAGGCATAAAATTTTTATTCAGCAATTGAGTGCAGACCTTAAATGGTCTGCACTCAAAGATATTCAACTTTTATTCGCTTTTATAACTTTTCGCATCCGCAATTGCTTTTTGCACATTCACTCTTGGTAGTAATAACAAGCCCATTACAAAGAAGAAGATTAATGAAAGAATGGCAATTCGCAAATCTCCAAACATTTGATTTGCCAAACCGAAAATCAATGGACCAATCCATGAGGTGCCACGCTCGCTGATTTCATAGAAAGAGAAAAATTCTGCTTCTTTGCCATTTGGAATCATTTGAGCAAACAAACTACGGCTAATCGCCTGTGAACCACCTAACACAATCGCAATAAACGCACCGAGGATGAAGAATTCAGTTACGCGGCTTTCACCTTGTAAACCGCCGTAGGCATAAATGACTACACCAGCCCAAATCACCAAGCTGACCATAATGGCTTGCTTAGCACCAATCCATGTGGCGAGTTTGCCCCAGAACAATGCCCCAAAGAATGCCATAAATTGAATCATCAAAATCACAGCGGTCAAAGTCGTTTGCTCAATTTCTAAACCGCCTTGAATAATCGGCGCGGCGGCAAACGTAGCGGCAACAGCAATCACTGTTTGAATACCATCGTTATACAGAAAATAGGCTAGCAAAAATTTCAATGTTTCAGGAAAACTTTTTACTTCACCAATCGTTTTTCTTAATTGTTTAAAACGAATGCCCACATAATTTTCACCAGCAGGTAATGTACGCGCCGCATGCCTTGAGCGTAATCTTGACCACGTAAGAAAAGAAAAACCAAGCCACCAAACACCTGCCGAGGCTAAATTGATTCTTACAGCCAAATCAGTTGGCACACCAAGGTCTTCACTAAAAATGAAGAAGGCTAAGTTCAAAGCGAGTAAAATGCCGCCACCTAAATAACCCATAGCCCACCCGTAGGAAGAGACGCGGTCTCTTTCATCTTCACTTGCAATATCGGGTAAGTAAGCATTATAGAAAACAATCGCGGCACCAAATGCTAAATTGGCAATGATATAAAGTACACCGCCAAGCCACCATAAATTGCCCGTTACAAAAAACATCAAAATCGTGGCAACAGCACCGATGGTTGCGAACAAACGCATCATCGCTTTTCGTAAATGTGAATAATCTGCAATTGCGCCTAAAATCGGAAGAAATAAAACTTGCATAAGTACTGAAAATGAAATGCAGTATGGCAAAAATGAATCAGGTGCAACGGGAATTCCTAAAAATGAAACAGTTTCTGTACCTGCCGCTTCTGCCGCGTTTCTTGCTAAACTCGCTACAAACGGACCCAAAAACACTGTCCCCACTGTTGTGCTAAAGGCTGAGTTTGCCCAATCATACATTCCCCAGCCGAAAATTTCTTTCTTGTCGTTCACCAAAACTTCTGCGCTTTCAGATGCCATGACTCCTCCAAAGGGGATAAGGATATGAACAAGAACTTCGGAAAGTATAACGGAGTTTTGTTTTTTGATGTAAAGATGATGTTAATTCTTTATCGCTTCTTTCTTGACCTTCAACCTGCTACACGCTACAATGCTTTTTTCTAATCCTATACATTCCGTCATTGCGAGGAGTTGCGAAGCAACAACGAAGTAATCCCCAAGTTAATTATTAGATTGCTTCGCCACAAATAACAAGAACGTGGCTCGCAATGACATAACGAGATGATATGTTTGAAAACCTAACTGGACGATTAAACCAAATCTTTGATAACTTACGCAAACGCGGAAAACTCTCCGAAGCGGATGTAGATGCCGCCATGAAAGAAGTGCGTTTGGCTTTGCTCGAAGCCGATGTGCACTTTAGTGTTGTTAAAACTTTTATTGCCAAAGTGCGCGAACGTGCTGTGGGGGCAGAAGTTTCAAAGGCATTAAACCCTGGTCAACAAGTAATAAAAATAGTCAACGAAGAATTGATTGCCACATTAGGTGAACCTGCACCTTTGAATCTCACGGGTCCAAAACCACGTGTGGTGATGATGGTCGGGTTACAAGGTGCGGGGAAAACAACTGCCTCAGGTAAATTGGCACGTTTGATGAAATCAAAAGGTGAGCGAGTTTTGTTAGTTGCTGGTGACCCATATCGTCCTGCCGCAGTGAAGCAATTGCAACAGCTCGGCGAACGGCTTGACGTCGAAGTTGAAGCGGATACATCTATCACGCCTCCACAACTTGCTAAACGCGCAGTCGAAAAAGCGGATAAAGGTGGCTATAGTTTAGTCATCGTAGATACGGCTGGGCGTTCACAGATGGATGAAGATTTGATGGACGAATTGCGTGCCATCTCAGCGGGTACGAATCCAGTAGATATTTTGCTTGTCATTGATTCAATGATTGGTCAAGAAGCATTGAACATTGCCCAAGGTTTTAAATCCGCAATTAATTTGACGGGTCTTGTACTCACAAAAATGGATGGCGACTCACGTGGTGGCGCGGCGATTTCGATTCGCTCCGTCACAGGTGTGCCGATTAAATTTATTGGTACAGGTGAAAAGTTAGATGCTTTAGAAAGTTATGACCCCGCACGCTTATCATCTAGAATTTTGGGCATGGGTGACATGATTGGCTTGATTGAAAAAGCTGAAGCGATGTATGACGCGCAAACGATGGAAAAGCAAGCCCAAAAGATGATGAAGGGTGAATTTAGTTTGGAAGATTGGCTTGACCAAATGAAGCAAATGAAAAAGATGGGTCCGCTTTCACAAATTATGGAAATGTTGCCCGGGCAAATGGGGCAAGCCGCCAGAAATGTTGACCCAACCTTAGTTGAAAAATCTTTCAAGCAATCTGAAGCGATTATCAACTCAATGACTTTGAAAGAACGCCGCGACCCTGATTTGTTAAATGCTTCTCGTAGAAGAAGAATCGCCGCTGGTGCAGGCATGGAAGTGCAAGATGTCAATAAATTAATCAAACAATTCCGTGAAGCCCAAAAGATGATGAAGATGATTCAGAAAACAGGTGGAAAAGGGTTGGGGAGAATGTTTGGGTAGATCTATTATTTTCTTTTATATTTAATTTTCCACAACACCCGCCAAGTATTTCCGCCATCATCAGAACGTTCCCAATTCCAATCAAATTCATCGGCTGTGATGTTGTACCAAACCATTCTTTGTTTACATGCTTCGCCTTTTACTATGGCATCACGGCTCAAAATCATTTTTTCGTTTTCAAACTTGCCAGTGAAATCAAGATATGAACCGTTATTATCCACCCAAGTTTGACACCACAATTTTCTTTCAGGGTCATATACTGAAACACTCATACCAATTAACCCTGCCCCATCAAAATTTTCTTGAATCACTTTATCGTTCATAATTCGTAGCACATGATTCGTGGCTTTGCCATCGTCCGCCCATGTGCAATTCCATTCACCGAGCCAAAAGTCAAATTGATTTTCAGAGTTCATCTTTATCATTCCTTTGACTTATAATTTAGCATGATGTTTCTAATTGAAAACCCTCCTAGAGAATGATTTAATCCAATGCCAATCCTCAAATTAATATTTTCTATATTGATTAGCCTTCTCCCGCTTAATATTTTGCGTGTATTAGGTTATCAATTACTTGGTTATAAAATTAACAAATCAAAAATCGGTTTTGGAACATTTATCCTCGTTGACAGTTTTACTCTTAATCAATCCAAAATTGGCTGGTTTAACTTATTTGTTGGACCTATGAATGTCTCAATTAATCAAAATGTTTCCATTGGCCATCAAAACAAATTTATTTGTGGTTATTGGGTTTTACAAAATCAATATAAAGAATTTAATTATTCACGTACCTTGCAAATTGAACAATCGGCATTAATTACATCCAATCATTATTTTGATATTGCCGGAACTTTTATATTAGGCGAACGGTCTTGGATTGCTGGAATCGGATCACAATTTTGGACACATGGCGCAGGTACACAAAATCGCACAATAAAAATTGGTAGCGATTGTTACATTGGCAGTGCGGTTCGTTT
>DQGV01000073.1 GCA_003524705.1 Anaerolineae bacterium
TGAATTAGGTTTTGATTCTGCACCAACATCTGTTGATGATTTTGAAGAGCAAGCGTGTGATGCGAATGCTTCAAATTTAACTGATGAATTTGCAGAAAATGATTCTTTAGGTGGTTGGTTGGTAAATACTGAATCAATGACGGCGTATTCATGGATGTTGGCTTTTGGCGGTGGCGTGTTAGAAGAAAATAATTATCGTTTTATGAAGCCAGAAAATATTGATACGTTTAAATTTTTACGCGAGTTATCTGAAAAGAATTGTGCCTGGCAAAATGCAAGTGACCCGATTCTTTCGTTTGCAAATCGTGAGGCGTTGTTTATCACCACCAGTATGGAAGAATTTACAAGTGTAGCGCGTGTATTTGCAAGTGTTGGTTCGCGAGATGTTTGGAAAGTTTTGCCGTTTCCCAATGATGATGACGGCGTAATGGCTGTGTATGGTTCGTCGTATGTGATTTTGAAATCGAATGATGATAGTCAAATTGCAACATGGTTGTTTGTTAGATGGCTATTGGATAATGAACAAGATAAACGCTTCGTGGAAACAACTCACCTCTTTCCGCTTCGCTCTTCGACGTTAGACCTGCTCGGCGATTACGAACGGACTCATCCTCAGTGGAAGCAAGCCGTGGATTTAATTCCGCAAGGTGCTTTGCAACCTCAACTGGCATCTTGGCGTACAATTAAAATAATGCTTGGTGATGGATTTGCACACATGTACCGCGTGAATGTTCCTAGCGGACAAGTAGCGGCAATCCTCGCGCAAATGGAAAATACAGCGAAAGAGTTGAGTGAGTAGGAGAAATAAAATGCCACATTCAGAATATAAAGCCAGACAAGTTCGGGCGAAGACTCATGAAGTCTATGAATATGACCATGATGATAACAAGCCCGGTAAGCCTTTGCATATCTTAATCCCCGGTGGATTAATCGCATTAGCAACTTTGGGATTAATCATTTTGATTGGCTACTTAACATTTATAGATGAAAGCCTTTCACAAGAATTAGGAATTATGTTGTGTTTAATCCTCTCGCCTTTTTATGTGGGTGGAGTTTTCTTGTTCAGTTATGGCTATGAGTTATATGATATTCCGCGTGCATTAAGATTAACTGCTATTATTGTATTTGTGACATTAGCCTCAGTCGTCATTATTGCCGTTTTGTTTGCTGTGTTAGGAAATATGAAAGGCGGGTCAAGTTCATCTTCTAAATCATCAAAATCTTCTTCATCTTCAAAGTCATCAGGTAGTTCTGGCAAATTAAGTGACTTGGCTGGCGGATTCCTCGGTGGGGCGGCAGGTGCAGGTTCTAAAAAATCAGTAGGTGGAAGTTCATCATCAGGTGGTGGAGGTTCTTATCACTCAGGCAGTGGTCCGATTTTCGTCAACACTGGCGGACGGACTCGTGTTGAAACTCGTGAAGTAACCAAAGAAGTCATCAAAGAAGTCCCCAAAGAACCCATGCCAATTAAATGCCCCTATTGTTCTCGTTCCTACATTCCAGTAGAGCATAAATATATTTGCCCAAGTTGTGGCGGCGCGACACCGAAGGAGTTGATTGAAGAGTCACAAATGCCAAAGGACAATAGCAAATAGCGGTTGGCAGTTAGCAGTTGGCTGTTAGCAAAATCCGTAATTTGTATTTTACAGAGTATGAATTACGGATTATTATCTAAGAACAATTACAACAAGGAGTTCTCCCATGAAACCCATGTACATTAACGGAAAATTTACAAACGGACATGCCACAGAAGAGATTCAAGTCCAAAATCCTGCAACAGAGGAGATTATAGATTCGGTTCCACGAGGCAAGCCGGAGGACGTCGAAGAGGCGGTGCAGGCGGCAAAATCCGCGTTTGATGCGTGGCGCAAGATGGGGTCAAATGAAAGAGCAAGTCTATTGCATGAAGTCGCAGGTAAAGTGCATGAACATAAAGAAAAAATTGTTCACTTGCTAACTTTAGAAGAAGGCAAGCCTGTTGCCGAAAATGAAGAAGAAGTTGAGTGGGTGATTAATACGTTTCGATATTATGCTGAATTAGGCAGGCATCATAGAGGAAGTGTTCTAACTTCTGGAGAACATTCGCAATTTAATTTTATTATCAAAGAACCGTACGGCGTGGTGGGTTGTATTGTGCCGTGGAATTATCCGTTGTTGTTATTGGCATGGAAAGTTGCCCCTGCCCTCGCGGCTGGAAATACTGTGGTCATAAAACCATCCGAGATGACTCCGTTAACTGCGTTGTATTTAGCAGAACATTGTTTCAATCATTTACCTGCAGGTGTTTTGAATGTCGTCACAGGGTATGGGCATGAAACAGGCGAACCACTTGTTAAACATGCTGAAGTGCCAGTGATTGCGTTTACCGGAAGTTTAGCAACGGGACAAAAAATTGCGGCGATTGGCGCGCCAATGATGAAGAAACTTCATTTGGAGTTGGGCGGCAAAGATGCAACTGTCATTGCTGAAGATGCTGACCCTGAAATTGCGGCAAAGGCTGTGGCGTATGCGGCATTGTTAAATGCGGGTCAGGTTTGTACGAGTACTGAACGAGTATATGTTCCACGAAGAGGTGCGGCAAAATTTACAGAAGCGATTGTGGAACATGTCAAATCGCTTCGCATCGGACCCGGAACTGATTCAGCGACTGATATGGGTCCTATGATTGGAGATGTTTATCGTGCTAAGTTTGAAAAGCACATTGAAGATGCAAAGTTTAACGGCGCAAAAATTTTATTCGGCGGCGGCAGACCGAAACATTTATCAAAGGGATTCTTCCACGAGCCAACAGTTTTATCTAATGTTGATCATTCGATGGTCATCATGCGCGAAGAGACGTTTGGTCCAGCTGTTCCAATTATGGAATACACAACATTTGATGAAGCGATTAAATTAACAAATGATTGTATGTTTGGTTTGGGTGCTGTGTTAATTTCTAATGACCCGAAAAAAATTAAGCAATTCTTTGATGACGTGAAAGCAGGAACCATTTGGATTAACGACCCACTGACTGACAACTACGCCGGTCCGTTTGGCGGGATGAAATATTCAGGCGGCGCACGCGAACTTGGTGAAGTCGGCTTGGATGAATTCCGTGAAGTGAAACATGTGCATTGGGATTTCAATATGGAAGATAAGCCTTATTGGTACCCTTATGGACAGTAGACCATAGACAGTGAACGGTCAAAACGGTCTACGGTCTATCGTCCACCATCAGCTTATAATGAGAGCCATGAAAAAACAATCATGGCTCTTTCCTTTTCTATTGCTGACTGGGGCATTGATATACACATTACTCACTCGTACACAACTACCCACTGATGGCTTTTCTACTTATGGCGCGGATACTGTCCGTGCGGAAGTGACTCAAATTATTGAAGAAGGGGAAATTCAACTTGGGGAAAATCTGCAAACCTATCAAGTTGTGCGCGTGAATATTTTAGAGGGTGAATATGCTGGCATTCCTATGGAGATTGATTACGGCAGGCGACAAATCCGCTCGGATGATTATTTGTTAAACGTAGGCGATACGATTATCGTTTCAATTTCTAAAACGCCAGATAACGTAGTCAATGCCTATTTTGTAGATTTCACACGCACAACTCCCATTCTTTGGTTAGCGATTCTGTTTGGATTAGCAATTGTGTTTATCAGCCAGTGGAAAGGAATCCGCTCGTTGTTAAGCATGGCGTTTAGTTTGTATATTATCATCGGTTATATCATTCCACAAATCTTAAGTGGAAGAGACCCATTACAAGTCAGCATTATTGGTTCAATTATTTTATTAGCCGTGACGTTGTATCTCACCTATGGCTGGAATTTGAAAACACATTCATCTGTGATTAGTATGGTTTTCGTTTTGTTACTGACAGGTACATTAGCAGGCATAGCAATTACATTTACTAAACTAAGCGGCATAGGAGATGAAAATGTTTTATTCCTCATGCAAAACAGCCAAACGCAGATTAATATCAGGGGTTTGTTTCTCGGTGGATTAATCATCGGAGCATTGGGTGTATTAGATGATTTGGTCACGACTCAGGCTTCGGCTGTGTTTGAGTTGCGTCATGCCAACCCAAACTTTGATTTTCGTGGACTATTCAACTCTGCAATGAGAATCGGTCAAGACCATGTAGCCGCGACTGTGAATACCTTGGTCTTGGCTTATGCTGGTGCATCATTGCCGATGTTGCTTTTATTTTCATTAGGTCAAGGTGATTATGGCTATCTCATCAATTTTTCCTTAATTGCCGAAGAAGTTGTGCGCACGTTGGTCGGCTCGTTGGGGTTAATCGCTGCTGTGCCCGTGACGACTGTGATTGCTATCTTTTTTGCTCAAAGAGCAGAATCACTTGAAAAATGGGAGCATGTTCTAGGTCCAGAAGGAAGCGGGCATAGTCATCATCATTAAGAGGTAAGAAAATGTTGAAGGTGCAGAATCAAGCCTACCCTTAGGAAAGAAGCGGGGTTTTATCCCCAAAAGTCCTGCAACCTTTTCCAAAACCTTGCGTAAGGTAAGATGCAGAAAGTCATCAAGGAGAATTGTGAACGAAGAACAAAGCTGGGTAATTCAGGCGCAACAAGGTAGTGACGAGGCGTTTACAAATCTGGTAGAGACCTATCAGAAGCCCGTCTTCAATTTGTGCTATCGCATGTTAGGCGAGCATGAGCTTGCGGAAGATGCCGCGCAGGAGACCTTTTTACGCGCTTACCAGCATTTGCATCGGTATGACCAGAAACGTCCATTTCCGACTTGGTTGCTTTCGATTGCCGCGCACTATTGTATTGACCGTCTGCGCCGCAGAAAATTTTCAATGTTTTCGATGGATGCAGAAGATGATGAAGGAAACACGATTGAATTGCCAGATTTTGACTCACCGAATCCTGAATCAGAATCTATCAAAGGTCAAACCAAAGATAGAGTGCACGATTTACTAAACGGTTTAGATACAACCGATCGAGCCGCCATCATTATGCGCTATTGGTACGACTACTCTGAAAAAGAAATTGCTGAGTCTTTAAGGTTAAGTGTAAGTGCTGTCAAAAGCCGTATGCACCGTGCTAGAAAAGAAATGGCAGGCTTATGGCAGGAACAAGAAAATGACTTGACTGCTGAAATGGAAAGGAGACATTATGAATCACCAGCCTTTTGAAACTTGGTTGCTGGATGAGGTACATCTCACAACTTTAGAAAAAGGTGAGTTACATGCTCACTTGCGAATTTGTAAAACATGTTCCGCTTTAGCAGAAACAGGTTTAGTATTGCGTTCTGCAAAAATTATTGAGCCTACTGCTGGTTTTACTTTACGCTTTCAAGAGAAACTTGCTTTACAAAAAATAGCCGAACGCCGTCAGCGTTTATGGGGCTTAATCATTCTGTTAGTCAGTGGCATTGGTTTACTAACATGGTTTGCTATGCCATACATCACAACTTTTATTAGCGCACCTATCGAATGGCTCACTGCAATCGTTGGCTATTTAATTTTTATCTTTACATCATTACAAGCATTTACTGAAGTACTGCAAGTATTTACACGCGTCATACCAAACTTCATCCCACCTTATGCTTGGATGATTTTATTCTCTGGCTTTGCAGGTTTTAGTTTGTTATGGACTGTATCAATTTGGAGGTTTGCCCGCAGACCTCAAGGAGTTAACGTATGAAATTAAAAAAGAATTTAATCCGCCTCATTCTTATTTTCGGCTTGCTTGCTATACCCTTTAGCACAGTCTACGCCCAAGACCCCGATGGCGGCGACATTGTGTTGTTTGGTCAAAACTACACGCTCGAAAGTGGCGACACATTAAATAGTGCAATTGCTGTCTTTGGTGGCAACGTATCTATTGAAGAAGATGCACTTGTCAATGGAGATATTGTTATCTTCGGCGGCAACCTCGACATTGATGGAAATATAGACGGAGACATTGCATTAATCGGTGGCAACGTCACCATTACTGGAGAAATAGATGGTGATATTGTTCTGATTGGTGGTCAAGCAAACTTAGCCTCAACCGCAGTAGTAGATGGAAACATCGCCATGATTGGCGGCAATATGAACAAAGAAGAAGGCGCAGAAATTACAGGTAATGTCACGAACAATGCCCCACCTGTGTTTGATACTCCCAATGTGCCAGATGTTCCAAATCCGCCTGATTCTCCTAACCCACCTTATGATTACGATTATGACTACGGTTTCAGATTCAACCCATTTTGGGATATTGCCAGTGCTTTTGGTCAGGCTTTAGTTGTCGCCGCCATTGGTATGTTGCTCATGCTCTTCTTACAACCACAACTTGAACGCGCTGGCAATGCTATGACCAGTCAACCATTGATTGCAGGCGGTTTTGGTTTACTCTCAATTATCGTTGTTCCAATAGCAATGGTGATTATGGCAATTACCATACTTCTAATCCCAGTTGTACTCATCATCGCCTTCATTATTCCACTGGCTTGGTTATTCGGTATGGTGGCACTGGGTCAAGAAGTTGGAGATAGATTCACCAAAGCCATTAATCAAACTTGGGCTCCTGTTCTTTCAACAGGCTTTGGCACTTTCTTACTTGTTCTGCTCACTGGATTAATCGGATTAGTTCCATGTGTTGGTTGGTTTGCTTCCCTACTTGTAAATTTGGTCGCCTTCGGCGGCGTAGCCATGACTTGGTTCGGCACAAGAAACGCCACAACAAGGTCAATTACACCTACTGAACCACCAACAACTGCTTAGAAAATAATTTTAAAAATTAACAACAGAGGATGAATATAGATGAGATAGAAAATCTATATTCATCCTTTTATTTTTTATGGCACTTCAAAAATGACGGTATTGCCTTGTTGAAAAATTGGTGTGAGGTACAGATAAAATTTTTCTTCATTGACCGGCATAGATGTGCGTTCAAGATTGCCGATGTAAATATAGCGGATATTGTAGAGTTCTATAATGTCTTGTGCTTCTTCCCAATTGGATGTGGTATAGAGACGATTAATATCGTCAAAGCGAGTGCCTTGTGGTTCGTAACTGCCACGCCATTGGGCTTCGTGACCCGTCCAACCTAATACGGTTTGGAAACCTGTGTACATGGAGATTCTGCCATAGGCACTGTATCCGCCGCCAATGGCTTCGGCAATGATACCTTTTGGTTGGGTTAGTAAAAACTCAATCGCAGCAGCATCTTCGGGGGTTTCGCGCCAGACACGCTCAAAGTCGTTGAGGGTGTATCCAAATGGCGGATTAAAGTTATTGGTCTTAGTCATTACGCCGAAAGTTGGGTATAAAAGTCCGCAGGAGATGACGAAGCCAATGATGATGCGAAAAGCGATAGCAGACGTTTTATGTAAGTTTTGTAAAAGCATAGCCACTGCAAACCCAGCGACGATGCTCCATAAAATCCAGGCTTGATAATAAAATTTGAAAACGGTGTTGATGCGATAGCCGAATTGGTCACGTAAGTAAACGAATTCAGGTGCGAGGATTAATATCGTTCCGAGTGTGAGGAGCAAAAGTGGGAAGTGGTGACTTGAGACCTGAGACTTGAGACCTGAGATTTTATTGAAGAGGAAAGAAAGTGTTGGAATGAATACAGCCAATAAAGTAATTAAACTTCCAATGTAAGTTAATCTTCTTAGTGAAGTTGCGCCAATGAATTGGGAAACTGTCATGTTGAAGGAAGCAAGTTGAAAATTGACAAAGTCGCTTTCAACAATGGAGCCAATCCAGCCGATGAGGAAGGTGAGAGCAAAAAGAAATAATGTAAATCCAATGCCGAGGTAAAGTCCCAGTTTCCAGTTGGGTGTGATTGAATCTGATTGTGCAATTTCTGATTCATTTTCAACTTGGTAACTTGATTTTTTGGTTCTTGATGATAAATAAATCAAATATGAAAAAATTGGAATGAGTAAGGTTCCCCACATGACCCATAGATGCATTCCGCGTGTGGGGTACATAAAGTTTGGAAGTAAGCCACCGGCTTGGGAAGAGAAGCCGAGGTAGAAGGGAAAATATAAAATTAAGGAAACTGCTCCAAGTGGCAGAGCAAGTGTAAATAAATCTTCGAGGCGTTTCCAACTCCAGCCATCAGAGTCTACGCGGGAGAAAATGTAGGCGGAGCAAATCAATGTCGCGCCGACGAGAATATCCCATGTGTTGAGAAATGCAAGCCCACCCAAAACAAGTGCTGAAAAGAAAAAGCCGATAGGGTTGAGATGAAGTTGCACACCAAAGAATTCAATCTTTCCGCGCCAGCCACCGAGAAAAATATTTAACGCGACAGAAATTGCAAGCAACGAAAATGGAATTGCCAAAACATGCGGATGTAAATCGCCGAGTAAAAATGAAAAGAATGGAAATTCATCAATCACTTCGCGGAAGCCACCGGCAATGTCGTAATCTTGAATGACACGCGAAGCACGCCACCACCATAAATATCTATCGGGAACAAATTGTTCAGAGAACCAGTTATTGATTGCATTAATAAACCAAAACATATTACCTGTCTGCTTTTCAATCTCCCACCAATATGAAAGCGTATGTTCCGATAAGTTGGTTGGCTGTTCAGAAATCTCTTTCATATCAAGCCATGTCCAAAAATTAAAAGTGGTTATATCTTTCTGCCAAAAAAGACTTTTTGTATCAACATTTTTTAACCAACTCCAAAATGAGTTATTCTCTGTCCAAAAAATTCTTCTTTTATGCAGAACCTCGAGTAATGTCTCGAAGTTAGACATGAGTAAGAGGAAGAGCGGGGCGAGGAATGCAAGACCGTAGACGGTGGACGGTGGACGGTTATCAATTTCCGATTTACGATTTTTGATTGACAATTGCGAAAGCAAGTTATACAAAATTCCGTATGAACCGATTGCACCTAATGCAAAAACCAACGAAGTCATTAAGTTGTGGGCAGTGCTTCCATTGACTCCAGAAAGTTGGGCGAGCATAGCGGTCATTACATAACCGAAGTAATAATATGAAATGGCGTAACCTGAAAGCCAAACATCTTGTGGCGGGAATGTTTCGGAACGCAAAATGGAATTAATGAACATCAACTCCATTGGTTTTTCGGTGCTTTGTAATTCTGAATTGGCAGCACGTAAAAATGCTAAAAATGCAAAAGCAATTAAAAATAAAATTTCGGTGGTGATGATGAGTGATTTGTTATCTTTTATAAAAGCGATGAGTGAAACGTGATGAGTGAATAATGACCATGCACTTAATCCAATCAAGATGGCGAGTGCAAATAAAATTCCACCAACGTCATTTTGTGCCATGCCGAATGATGCGAATAACCAAAAGGCGTAACCCCAAATCAACAAGCCTGCTGTGCGGGCGAGTGTGTACCCTCTATCAGATAATTTTGGGAATAGAAAATATGTCAGCGGGAAGGTGAGCCAGCCGAGAATGGTGAGGATGAAGTACCAGATAAAAAAAGAAGTCATCAGTTATTAGTTTTCGGTGAAAGAAAATGTTCCAGTTGCTGAATCAGGTTCAAAGTCTAAAACAGAGGCGATGGCATCAAGATTAATTGCTCCGTAAATGTGCGGAAATAAATCCGATTCATTGATTCCTTCCGCAGGTGGTCCAGCAGGCGCTTCCCACTTGACTGGAGACTTGATTCTGTCTTCGTCAAGTTTTAACAAGACCAAACCATGTTGTCCTTTGTAAAAAGCGTTTGCAACCGGAACGACTTGCTTCGCCGTAGAACAATGAATAAAGCCTTCGGTTTGCAAACTTGGGGCAGTGTATTCGCCTTTTGCTTGGGCTTCAGCCAATTCTTTTTTGGATGTGATGTGATAAATCACGGCATGACCTCATAAATTGTTGTACTGCCATCTTGATAGACTGCTTTCCAATACACGCCTTCATATTCTTGGAATTTGGCTAAACCATCGGGTAACTCTGGCAAGACAGGATATACATTTCTTTCTAATTGACCAACGACGATGTATTGCACATCATATTTTTTCAAGAAGTTTACAGCAGATTGAATATCTGTGGTGTTATAAAACATGCCCACTTGGTCAACACGTTCTTGCACTTGTGGAGCAAAGATGCCGCGTTGCTGGCGTTGATGCCAATTCCAACCGACAACGCCGGGCAAACCTGTATTAATTGTAAAACGTGTGCACCAACGATATTCTGTACAATTTGCTTCAACAATGACCGGTGAACCAATCACATTATCTTGCATCCATCGAATGGCACGATAATCTTGACTCAAATCCATTGTTTGACCATCCCATAATTGCGAATGATTCATATATTCCATACTATCAAGTGAATGTGGCGCGGCTGGATTCATACGGTCTGAAATTTTGTCGGTGGTACCAGTGAGTGTGAACAAAAATGCACAGGCTAGCAAAACATAAACGCCGCCTTGATAAGTATTACGCCATTTTGCTTTCCATGTGAAGAATACATTTAATAACCAACCAAATGCGGCGGCGGCACTGACGGCAAACATCATCCACGCTTGTAAATATAATTTGAAGATAGTATTCATTCGTCCAATGTCACCGACGAGAGAAATAAATTCGACGGCTAATGTAATCGTCAATGCAGTGCCGATTAAGAAAAGCACAAAGCGTTTTGTATCGGGTAAATCGGCTCGCAGAATCAAAATCCCAGACCATAATGCAAGTGGAAGCGCAATCAAACCTGCATAGACGCCATCAAAAATAAAGAATACGAGCAAAGCAATAAAGCCTGCTAAAACAAGTTCAATAACTAAGACATATTTCTTTAATCCGCTTAATTTGGAGACAGGCGTTGAAGCCATCCATTCGCGAGTTTCCCATGCTAACCAAGCAGTGATGATAAAGAGGAATAATCCCCACTGTGTGAAGTAAGAACCTAATGGTGTGCGAGTTGCATCCCAATATGCGACAGAGTTATAGGCTTGTCCCCACCAATAGGTGAATGGATAATACAAAAGCGAACTCAAGAGGTACAACAAAATCACTGCACCAAAAGTTAAAAGTATTTTCCCAAACGATGCGGGGATATTGAAATATTCTTTCCATTCAAAGTTTTTATATATTGAATAACCCATTGCGATTGCGGCAAGCAAGAAGTATGTATATAAATCCCAAGTGTTGGTTGGTTTTAATGCACCAATAGCTAATGCACCGATAAAGAATGCCCCAATCCATTCGCCGCGAGTCAATTGTGCACGCGATGATACAAACGAAACCGCCCATGCAATGATAAACAACGCAATCGGCATGACGAGCATGTGAGCATGTAAGTCACTATACAAAAATGTGAACAATGGAAATTCTGTAATCTCGTTGCCCGGTCCAGGCGGAATGACTCGGCTAGGATTCCAATACCAATCACCACGTCCAATTGGCATTTGGGCTTGTTCAGTAATCATTTTCCACAAACCTTGAAACGTCAAACTCCAACGTTCAAACATAGGCGTATCCGCAGGCACACCAGCACCTTGTAAAGGAATACGTTGAATCGAATTGAAGATGAATTGAATCGTCCCCAAGTTGCCCAAGAAGACCGTTAAGAAAGAAGCGGCGATTCCAGAGACGAGACGCAAGTCAAATGTCGCAGGTCTTTCGTCATCAGAGACTTGTGAGTTGAGACTTGAGACCAAACTATATCCAATTGCAAATGCACCAGTCGCAACCAATGCAAACCATGTTGGCAATAAAAAGTTATAAGCAATCGAAGGCACAATGCCCAACAACTTTACAGGCGTGCCAGCCAACACAAAACCATAATAGTAATAATTGATGTAACCACCCGCAAACCATGGGTCATAGGCTGGGAAACTTGTGCTTTTCAAAACCGCATTGAAATACGAAAAATCCATTGGGCGCTCGCCACCTTTAGCAGGATGCCACAAATCAGGATTTCCCAAACGAATCAACAAATCAATCACAAAGAATGTTAAGAAGATAATTTCTGCCATGATGAAAAATCTGCGATTGGAATTCCAATCTGACATGATTTCATCTTTACGCTTCACGCCTAAGGTGATACCTGTTACAGCGACTGCAACAAATGCCACGCCGATGCTGAGTCGTGTGTAATCAAGTCCAATTGAACCAGCCATCCATGCCAACCAGCCTAATAAAAGAATCCCAACGATTCTTCCTAATGCATAACTATATCCTTTTAAACCGGGCAATGCCAAACGCGCAATTGGATATGCAAATAAACCTAACAAGAAAATAAAACTATACCAATATAAAACCCCAAGCCACGGATATTTATTTTGAATCCAATCGTAACTAAATAGTTCTGACCATGTTCCACCAGTACGTTGTTTCACAAGTTGAGATTCAGGCAACATCAAAGTTTTGAAATCATCAAATTGGTCAGGGAAAAGTTTGACTACTTTGGTTAAATCAACTGTGTTTAGAATCGCACGCACTTGATTCGCATCGAAAGTATCTAATTTTTTGAAAATCATTACTTTGGGATGGTCATAAAATGTGAAGGCTTCTTCTGCGGCTTGGTCATTGATGACAATATCACCAAAGGTTGGATAGGATTCAAATACGGCGACCAAATCAAATCCGAGGTTGCCTTGATATGTATCAGGTTGTGCTATACGATAACACTCGATAATATCTTCACCTTCTGGGCAACCAATGAGTTCACGATAATATAAAGTCGTTAATGGATAACGTTCTGGTAAACGAGTAATTTGTCCATATTGATGATTGGTGGGAACAACGATGTAATCTGCTTTTGAAAGAATATCTACAAAGCGATTTATTTTATTTGCATCATCGGGCCAATAGACTTCTAAGACAAGGTCTTCATTGCTATATAAACCACCAAAGCCATCATACGCATCAACTCGGAAAGGTAATGTAAAGTCATAACCAGTTTCGTTCGCAATGGCTGAACCAGAAATAGATAAGCCCGTTCCTGTGGTTTCTATTTTTATAATATATTGTTGATCTGTAACAAGTGGAATGACTCTATCAAGTTGGAGAGTCAATGGAACGCCACGGCGGTCAGTTGTTGAAGATGAATCTAATGTCGCCGAAGCATGAGCAAGCCCCACATCAGGTTGTGAAGCGGAATAGATGGTCAAATCCACTGTGGTTGGTGTGTTGTTTGAGGCTTCTTGTGTAAATCCAAAAGTTACATTCGTTAATGTGCCTTCTTGTTGTGGAGTGAAGGTTAAGAAATATGGGTTTGCCGCTGTGATGAATAAGCCCGGCGGAATAGGCATTTGTTGGGTGAACGAGCTATCTGTGCCTTGAATCAAAAGGCTTGGGAAATTTGAAACGTATAAACCATTTCCGCTTGTTTCAAGTTTTAATACATATTGTTCACTTGGGAAAAGCAAAACGTTTGGATTGAGAAGAAGCGCAAGCGGAGTATCTGTATTCGTTGTTGATTCAAGTAATGCAGAGGCTTGTGCCAAACTCACTTCCGGTTGATTTGCGGAATATAAAGTGAGAATTACATTGGTTGGTAAACCAGAAGAATCATTTGCGGCACCGAATGTGACTTCACGTAAAACACCTTCTTCACGAGGTGTAAATGCCATGGTGTATGGGTTTTCAGCGGCGATGAATAAGCCTGGTGGAATCGGTAAAGGTTGATTGTATAAACCTTCATCAGTTTGAATGCCAACATTCACACCTGCAGGTACGTTATTGAAAATCCAACGCGATGCGGCAATGCGGGTTTCATCGCGTAGATAAATGCTTTGAAATGCAAATGCCCAGATGGTGGTGAGGATGAGGACAGCAACCCCAATTAGACCCATAACCGAGGGGCGTAGCCGGTTGAATGTGGTCTGCGGTCTATCGTCTGCGGTTTGTTTTGTGAACTCAAAAATCACCCACGCCGCCATCATACAAAGTAATGGATAAATCGGCAGTTGATAACGCATGGTGGCGTTGAATTGAAGCGATTGCCATGTGAAGTAAAGCGCTGTCCAACCCCATAACAAAAGATGTCCATATTCTTTGTGTTTGAAAATGCGCCACGCCATAACGGCAAAGCCAACCCATGCCAATATGCCAAGTGGTAGACCTAAACCCCAAACGGTTAAGTTTTGAAATGAAAATAAGTGCGATCTTCGTGCCCATTGTAAATTCCAAGCCAAGTCAGCTTTGCCAGAGGCTTGGGCTTGTAGTTCTTTTAAGTTTGCAAGCCATTGTGGATTTAATCCGATGCCATCAAAAGCGTATGGCTGGAAGATTCGAAATGAAATAATGGTGGCGATTCCGCCGGTGATGAGTAAGGCAGTAATCAGTGACCAGTAATCAGTGGTCAGTTTTTTGTCACGGTCATAGATTAAGTAACGCACAAAAAATGCGAAGGGTAAAACAAAACACAAAACAGCGGCGTTGATTTTTGATGCCATCGCCATGCCGAGTGCAAATCCGAAACCAATGGTGAGGAAAAAGAGGGGATGTTTGACTAGCGTTACGAGTAACGAGTTATGAGATGCGTGTTGTGAATTACTCGTTTCTTGTTGTTCATTACTCCCTCTTTCTTCTTCATTCGTTTCTTGTTTCTTGCTACTTGTTACTGCCTTTTCACTTTTCACAATGCTCACGCCAAACCACAACGTGAGTGTCATAAACATAAGCAGAAATGTATCAGCTGTGAAGAAATGTGATTGTTGAATCTGTAAAACTGCTAATGATGAAAATGTAGCCGCGAATAAACCAATTTTTTGCCCGTATAGCTTTGAAACCAAAAGATATAAAATAAAAACTGTAAACAAATCTGCAACGGCAGAAAGTTGGCGGGCAAAAAATTTCGAATTGGTAATCTCATCCCCAAAGGCTTCTAATAACACACGCGTAATCGTCATAGGCAAATTACCATAGACGAAGAAAGCATGTCCGCGCACATACGGGTTTAAAGTAGATGTAGATGAATCAAAATATTCACCTAACGTCAACCAACGTCTTTCTTCTGGCAAACAACCATCTACTGGAAGCGTTGGGTCTTCACAAGTTTTGGCGCGTAAGTTATCTAATACACCTGTTAAAAATAATTCATCAGGATGCTGATGTTGTCCTTCACCCCAGTTGTATCCAGCAATACGCAAATAACCTGCCATGAGCAGGATGAAGATAAAAATTAAGTCGTAAACCCAAGAATATTTGTTGTTTGTCATTTTTATTATAAAAACCTGACAGGTTTTCTAGCCTCTACAATTATCGATTTGATAAATAAAACCT
Organism: Anaerolineae bacterium; assembly: GCA_003524705.1. The sequence goes on from DQGV01000073.1 coordinate 15,170, forward strand.
GTCAGGTTTAGTAGATTTATTCTTCTACCAAGAACATATAAAAATCTTTGCCTTCAAACGCCGAAGTATATCGGGTAACTATACCGTTCGGGTAGAGTTCCCTAAGAATTCTCTCAGCTTCTGTATCTGGATTCCAATAAATAAACATTTTCGGTGCTGGGTAAGCAAGGCTATCACTCAAAAATTCGGGAAAGAGAGCAAAGTCGCGGTCTGGAATCCCAGCCCAGACCCCAGGCAGACGCGTATCTACCCAATACGGATAAGGCACAATCCAAACTGTATCCGTTTGCCCGTATTTATCACGGAAGTCACTAATCGCTCTACCTATTTCAGATGTATTCCACGCGCCACTTGCATACTGAGCATAAAACTGACGAAAGACCAAATCAAAATTTGAATAAGCAGATGAGATAAATAAAACACCAACCAAACTATATGCGATAACTTGCCGCTTCATACTTGACCCAAAACTGGTGACTAACCCCTCAAGCGCCAACGCCGCGATTAATATCACCGGAATGGATGCACCTCCAGCGCGATTCAAGGCTGGGTTTTCACCGGGATATGCTAAAGAAAGCACCGAAGGCATAATCAGTACTGGAATGGAAACTAATAAAAGTAAATCTCGCCAATCTCTTTGGCGAATATAACGAACAATTAAGAACACAACGCCTAATAAAAATAACGCGGCTGTGATTAAGTCTAACGCGGGGCGATGGGTAACAGAATGTACCCAAATTTCTCCGTCATCCCAATTGAACATCAACAAGCCTTTATATAAATTGGAAGCAAAAATTTGTAATGCAGGACCGGGCAATTCTGTTTCTACGCTACCTAAGCGAGAGAAAGCACGATAACCAAACAAATCTGGGCGAGAAATCCAATAACGCATCAAAGGCGCAAAGACAAATACAGACATAATCACTACAATCAAAAACCACCAAAAAGTTTGGGTGCGTTGTTCTTTTGATTTTAAATGTAAGAAATAAAGAATAAACGCCACAACCACCAAAATCGGCATCATGCGGAAGGGACTGTATCCGTGCAAACCTAGACCGAGAAAAATGCCGGCAATGATGAAGTCGTTGCGGTTGTGAGTCCGCAAGCCGCGCACCAGATAAAGAAGCGTGGGCGCAACAAAAAGTGGATAGAGCGGAAAGCGTAATCCGATTCTTGAAATGATATTAGGCCATGCCGCAATTCCAAATAGAAATAATACAAAAATCGCGACACGTTGATTCCCAAATTCTTTGCCGAGTTGATACACAAATGGAATGGTTAAAATTCCCAATAAAGCTGTGCCAAGTTTTAAGCTATAAAAAGAAAAGCCTGTGTTGAAAACATTTAATACGAGAAGCGTCCAATAAAATTGAAAAGCCTCGCGCCCAGTGTTACGTTCAAAGAATACAGATGTTTTGCCTTGCGAAAGTTCATACACATCTAATATTTTTTCAGAATGGTCGCTGAATGGTTCAATCGGCACAATATCCAATTGATATAAACGATAAAAAATAACAAGACCAAACACCAAAAATGTAATGATGCTAATAAGCCATTTCTTTCCAGCCTCTTGTGTGAAAGAAATAATCACGCCGTTTAAATTAAATTCTTTGCGAGTTGTATCTGGAACTGTTTCAGTTGCAATCTTTGGTATCTTAATCCATAAACTTATTGCCAGAAAAACAATAGACAAAACCCATAGTATGGTATTGGACCAAGTAAATATTCCATCTTTGAAATCATAAAATGCAATCCCTGCACAGACTACAGAAAGAATTAAAGGAATTAAGCGTGTGGTAAGAGGATCTGGTATTTGAATGATGGCTGGCAAAGTTGGTAAATGCCATTCATCTTTTCGATAAGACCAAATTGCCATGCCAAACGCCGCTAAATAAAATATGACAGATATCATGCCTTGTCGTTGTGGTGGTTCTACAAAGGCTTGTGCAACCAATGCCAGAAACAAAGCAATCACAGCCCGCCATGGAAAAGCACTTGAACGATTCGGTTCAATCACTTTTTCTTCGAGCACAACTTCATCCGATTGATGCGTGAGCGATTGATTTAATTCTTCGCGCTTGCGGGCATCCCATAATGAGCGTAAGAAATTAAAAAATGAATTCCAATCTTTGGTGACTGATTTATAAAGGTCAAGAACAGTCGGTTCTTGTTCGGGAGGAAGGTTTTCGCTTTGTTGCATAAGTCTTATAACCTAATATTTACAAATTACGGATTACCTTAGTAATCCGCAACTTGATTCTATACTATTTTTATTATTTCTTCCTTGCAATTACGATAATGCTTTCGCCCCATCTCATTGGCAAAAACACAAATCCAGTAATGGCTTGCAAGCCACCAAGTGAGCCGAAAAATAATTTTTGTAGTTGAGGCGGAACAAAGCGAATATATGGCACATCCCAAAACCCATCAGAAAAAACTTTTTGCAATTCAAAGCCTGCGTCTTGAATCAACTTCAACCATTCCTGCGGTTCTTTCAGTGAAATATGCGTCGGGTCTTGATAGCCAATCCACTTATCGCCTTTCCACGGTTTCAACAATGAACCCAAGTTTGGTGTTGCTAAAATTAAAACACCGTCTTTTTCAGTCACACGCCCAATTTCGTTAATCGCTTTGGCAGGGTCAGGTAAATGCTCCACGATATGTTTGATAATCACGACATTGAACGATGAATCTTTATACGGCAATTCTTGTGCTGATGCTGTTTGTAAAGATGCGTTTCCTGCATCTTTTTTAGATTGATTAACCGCCCAGTGATTCAAATCCATGCCATACGCTTCAAACCACGTGGAGAGTTGCCCGGTGAGATGCCCCATGCCTGAGCCTACCTCCAACATTCTCGCTCCGCGCTTTCCATAACGCTTTGCTAACATGCCAAAGAATCGGTTAGACCACCAATACATACTGTATTTGGCAAAGGTGATATTTTTATAGGTGTTTGAGGAGAAATATTTTTCGTCGAAAGCCATTTTTATAATTAGTAAATAGTAATTGGTAATTACATTTTTCTAGCAATGTAGAATGTAAATGTCCCATCATCTACAGGTTCAGGGGATGTATATTTTTTGAGATAACTTTCCGTCAGGGACAAATTCCATTTGGTGGGAGAGAGAATCCATTTGCCGGTTAATGCTTTAGATACTAAAGAAGGTAAGCCAAAATAATGTCCCCATTCTAACACGCGCATTGAAGCAGGTGAAAAATAATGCCACCACTTTTCAAGTTTAAAACCTGCATTATTGAGTCTCTTTTCCCACACATCAGGCTCATCGGCATGATGCACGCGTGAAATTTTACGAAACCAATTTTCATAAGACTTTCCAAAGATTTTCGTCAAAGAAAGTACAGAAAAATATCTAGTATTTGGAACACAAAAATAAAATGGGGCATTTGGCTTTAAGACTCGAGCAGTTTCTTTTAAGACAGCATCAATGTGTGGAATATGCTCTAAAACCGAATTGCTTAATCCACTGGCGAAATGATTTGATGGAAAAGGCGTTTTTGCTCCATCTGCTTCGACAAGTGATTTATAAGCATTGTATTTCTTCGCCTCTTTCATAGAAAAACGCCAAGGGTCAAGACCGACATCTAATTTGTAATCAAAGGTCAAAGAAGCAAAGTGACCATCTCCACAACCGACATCATAAATTGGAGAAGGTAAATCTAAATCTTGATAATACGATGATTCAATCGCACGTAAAAATCCGCGAAAATATGGCAGAGAACTGATTTGTAAAAAAAGAAAATCTTTTTGTGTGCTCATTATTTTTTCTTCAACTTGGTAAATAATTTCTCATACTCTTGTGCAATGGAGTCAGGGTCGTATGCTTTTTTAATTGACTCAATATCACCACGATATTTTTCTTTGTGATCTAACACTTCCAAAATTGCATTTGCTAAACTATTTGCATTTCCGATTTCCGAAACGACTCCCATGCCATGCATTTTAACGGGTTGACGAACGCCCGGCAAAGCAGATGGAACAGATGGAACTCCATTCAACATGGCTTCAATTTGAACTAAACCAAATGCTTCGGTTGAATTTAAAGACGGAACTGTAATTACATCCAAGTTTGGATAGAAAGCAGACATTTGTACAGGATTCAGATTCCCTAAAAATTTCCAATGTCCGCCTATTTCATATTCATGAATGCGCGGCATGAGTCTATCTGAATAGGCTTGTTCACCCATTACATTTTCATATGTACCAGCAAATAACACTTGTGCTTTGGGATATTTTTGTAAAATAATTGGCAATGCATCCAATAAAACTTCTACACCTTTTTCAGATGCGAAACGTGCGGCGACTCCAATGACAGGTTTTCTTTCATGGACTAAATTTGTTTGGGCAAACGCAGTCACAGCTTGAGGTGAAGCATCAGGTAAAACAACGGGAGGCAGGATGGGCGTCAGTTTTGAAGCGTATTTGGAAAGATAAGGCGAGTTATCTGCATAATCTTGTGTATACGTCACAATATGATTCGCTAAAATCCCAGCCATGTTATTTTGAAAATTTACCACGGTATTGACAATGCGATTAAAAAATCCCTGTGGCAATTGCACATCACAATGATACGTTAACACAGCGGGCTTGCGGAATAAACGCGCACGCAAGGCAACACCGGGCGCATCAAATTGTGGGAGATGAAGTTGCACAACATCATGTTGCCAAACTAATTTTGTTGCAACGAAACCAAATGTGGGTGCAATTACACCTTTGCTGACGCGCGCAATCACAGGTACACGAATCACTTTTACGCCTTCCATTATTTCTTCTTGCGGAAGGGATGGGTCGTATTGTGTAGTCATCACAGTTACTTCATGACCACGTTTTACAAATGCTTGCGCGAGTCTTTCAGCATAAATGGTTAAGCCAGAAGTATGTGGACGATAATAAGTTAAGACGGTTAATATTTTCATGCTTGTTTATTTTTTCTTGGTGCGCGTCATTTGAACTTGAACAGGATATGGAATTTCAATTTTTGATTTTTCAAATGCACGTTTGATTTTTTCTAAAGCAACATCTTTGGCAACGGGCGGAGGCGTAAGCGATGTATCCACCCAGAAAAACACATTCAGGTCAATAGATGAAGCGCCAAAGGTATGAAACAAAACTAAAGGCGCAGGGTCATCTACATATCCATTAACTGTTTTGATTTCTTTCAAAATTACATCGCGCACTTTTTCAGGGTTTGAATCATAAGCCACACCCACAGGTAATTCAACACGTCGTAATTGAGCACGAGTGTAATTGATAATTGGTTGAGCAAGCACATCGGCATTCGGTAAAAAAACAATCCGCCCGTCAAAAGTTTTCATTTCAGTTGTACGCAAACCAATCTTCAACACAGTGCCATCATAACCAGCAATGCCCACCACATGCCCCACTCGAAATGGTTGTTGCACAAGCAAAATTACACCCGACACAAAATTTTGCATAATGTTTTGTAATGCAAAACCAATCGTAAAGCCGATGATTCCTAAACCAGTTAAGAATGCAGTGACATCAAAAAATCTTTGTAATGCAGTAATGATGCCTAAAAAAATAATTGTCCATTTGATAGTGCGTGAAAGTAAATGTGTTACACCGGGTTCTGCATTTTGACGCACCAATGTGCGATGAAAAAACTTGCCTAACAATACGCCAACGTAATAACTAATCACCACAATCAAAATTGCCGCCAAAATATTTGGCACAGAATTGATAAAGTTATCTGCTAGCGTAGAAAAATATTCTTCCATTATCACCTTTGATTTTAGAACAAGGATTTATTTTCCTTGACCCATTCAAACAACATCTGCACGCCTCTTTCGACGTTTATAGTTGGTCGCCAACCTAATTCTTTTTCTGCCTTTGAAATATCAGCATAAAAAACTTTTTGGTCACCAGGTCGCCAATCACCACGTGCCACTTCAATCGTTTCACCAATATATTTTTCAAGTTTAGGTCCAAACTCAGCCCAAATAGACATAACATTATCTGGTCCGCCACCCATGTTGTAGACTTGACCTTTAGCAACATCAATTTTTTCAACGGCTAAGTCGTAAGCATTCATTAAATCATCTACATGCAAAATATCACGAACTTGTTTGCCATCACCATAGACTGTAATATCTTTTCTCATCACTGCCGCAATGATAAACCACGCTACCCAACCTTGGTCTTCAATGCCAAATTGACGTGGTCCATAAATGCAAGATTGACGAAAGACAACGGTGGGTAAATCATACATGCGAGCATAGTCACGGACGTATTGGTCACCTGTGCCTTTTGAACAACCATAAGGGGAATGAAAATCTAAAGGTTGAGTCTCTGGGCAACCATTGACTAAATCTTTGTATCGCCAACGAGTTGGTTCTTCATATAATTCAACATCTTCCATGCCACCATATACTTTGTTTGTAGAAGCATAAATAAAAATAGGGTTTTTACCAGAAGCGCGCGCGGCTTCTAATACATTAAATGTGCCTAGCGCATTGGATTCAAAATCATCTCGTGGATTTATTACAGATGTTGTCACTGCTACTTGACCCGCTAAGTGCATAATCACATCTGCATCTTTTGAGGCTTGCGCGATTTTTTGTGCATCTTTGATGTCACCGACAACTAATTCAAAAGCATTATCGCCAAATTCGTTTTTCAGCCATTCTAAATTGCGAGGTGCACCACCCCGCGATAAGTTATCGTAGATTGTCACTTTTTCACCACGCGTGAGCAGGTGATGTACATAATTTGAGCCGATAAATCCTGCTCCGCCGGTGACGAGATAATGTTTGGTCATATTTTTACCTTTTATTGAAGTAGCGATGCTTCGCTACGCTCAGCATGACACAAAATAGATTAATAATATCTTCTTCTAACAAACAAACGAATTGCTATCATACCAAAAACAAATCCGCCGATGTGTGCCCACCAGGCTACGTTGCTTGCATCTGCACCTTGTAAAGCGAACCAACCTGAAAACAATTGAGAGACAAACCAGAAGCCAAGAAACACGAGCGCTGGCAACTCAACCATTGTAAAAATAAAAAAGATTGGCACGAGGCTGGCGATTCTTGAATGTGGGAATAAAATTAGATATGCTCCTAATACGCCTGCAATTGCTCCGCTTGCACCAATCATTGGGACTGAACTAGCAGGGTCAAAATATACTTGCAATAATGCGGCGGCAGTTCCACTGAATAAATAAAAAATTAAGTATCGGATGCTTCCTAGTTTATCTTCTATATTGTCACCGAAGATTATCAAAATCCACATGTTGCTGAGGATGTGAAACCAACCGCCATGCAGAAACATGCTAGTGAGGATGTTAATCCATGTGTCGGGGTTGGATAATGCCAAATTCGCTGGAACAAGTCCCCACGTATGAATGAAGCGATATAAATCTGCTTCGGTCATGGTCACTTCAAAATAGAAGACGAGTCCATTGAGCAGAACCAACATCCAGTTCATTAATGGGAAATGACGCGAACGTTGTGTGTCGTACAAAGGAAACATTTAAGTGTTTTCCGTTTGTCCTTTGTTTCTTAAATTCATGAGTTGCTGATAAATGCCTGAAAGGGTTTGACCTTCTCGCATTAAACCGATGCCACCAATCACGCCACTGTTGAGATAATTATATAAACGAGCAGTGAGTGCAACGGCTAAGGCTGTGGATTCATCACCAGTGAATAAAACCAATGCGGCTGTGACTGCACCTTCAAATGTGCCAACGCCACCGGGCAAGGCTGGGATTGCTCCGCCAAATGCGGCGGCACCTAAAATAAATAATGCCCAAACGGGTTGTGCTTGTGGGAAAAATGCAAGTGTGATTAAGTAATAAGCAACGAGTGCAACAAACCAGTTGAGTGCCATCCAAAATAAAAAGCGGATGAAAAGCCAACCATCGGTTAATACACCAAGCCCGTTGAAAAAAGATTCAAGAAAACTCCCTCCAAATTTTTGTAAGGCTGGGAAGCGTTGACTTAATTTATGAAATACATCTAATGCCCATTTGTTATTGCGAGCAAGAATATACATCATGAACAATCCGACAATCACTAACCCACCGACAATATAACCAATTTGTTCTGAGCCTTGTGCGCCGACAACAAATGGAATAGAAGCAATTAATAACCCAGCAGAAAACGCAAGGTCAACGACTCTTTCGATTACGATGGTTGGTAAGACTTCACCAAATTGCATACCTGATTTTCGGCTGATTAAGAATGCTCGTCCTAATTCGCCGAGGCGAAATGGTAAAAATGTGTTGAGCAAATATCCTTCCGCAGTGGTAAATAATGTATCAATATATTTTGGTTTGTCGCGTAATAGTGTGTGCCAAACTTTTGCCCGCCCGAACATCCACACGAAAGATAAAACCGCTGAGCCTGCTAAGATTTTATAATTTGCAGTTTTAATGGCATTCCATAAAGTTTGGAAATCTACAAAGTATAAAATTGCTCCAATGAGCAAGATGCTGATAATTGCGCCGGGGATTAATCGTTTAATATCTTTCATTATTTCACCACAAAGGGTCACAAAGGAACACAAAGGTTTTTCTTAGTGACCCTTTGTGTCCTTTGTGGTTAAACATATTACTCATCTTCCAATTTCAAGACAGCCATAAACGCTTCTTGCGGGATTTCGACATTGCCAACCATCTTCAAACGTTTCTTCCCGCGTTTTTGTTTTTCGAGCAATTTCTTTTTACGAGAAATATCACCGCCATAACATTTTGCTAACACATCTTTGCGTGTGGCTTTGACGTTGGCGCGCGAAATAATTCTTCCGCCCGATGCGGCTTGGACGGCTACATCATACAACTGACGCGGAATTAAATCTTTGAGTTTAGTAATTAATCGCTGACCTTTATGATAGGCATCTTTCTCGTGGACAATTGCCGCGAGCGC
>DQGV01000276.1 GCA_003524705.1 Anaerolineae bacterium
TATACAAACAAAATCACAGCAATTACAACATTTACGGCGGGTCCCATCAACGCTACCCACAATTCTTCAATCGGTTTTTCAGGCATTCTTTCTAAACGCGCCACGCCACCAATTGGATAAATCGTAATGTCGCGAGTCTTCACGCCAAACTTTCGCGCCGTCAATGCGTGACCATACTCATGCAAAATCACACACGCAAACAAAGCGAGGATGAATAAAATTCCGCTCAACACCTCGCCCCAATTTTGATTCGCCAACCAATGGCTGTATCCAACCCATACAATCAATAACAAAAATGTTGCATGAACATAAACATCAATTCCAAAAAACTTTCCCAACTTCCATTGCCATCTCATCGTTAACTCCTTATCAAATTGACGCAATTGTACAAAACCTTTGTTAGAAAATTGTTATAAAAACGCTTTCAATTTCTATCAAGATGTAAAACCGCTTCTCACTTCGGGGATATTTGATTCTATTTCCTAAACATTTTCTTAACTTCATGCATAGACTTGTTAACAAAAAAGATTGCTTGCTTTCGCAAACAACCTTTTACTGAACACTGATTACTTTTTACTGATTACTGCTCTTACTTCACCATACCCATTTTCTTCCCAGCCTGATAAATCACATCCATAGCGCGTTCAATTTCACTCGGTTCATGCGCCGCAGTGACTGTGGCTCTTAAGCGAGCCATACCTTCTTGCACAGCAGGGGATACGACAGGCAATACAAAGACATCATTTTCTTGGCATTGTTTGGTGAGCTCAAATGCTTTTTCATCAGTTCCACATAAGACTGGAACGATAGCAGTTTCAGTTAACAAAGTATCAAAACCCATGCCTTTGAGTCCGCCGATGAATTGTTTTGTATTTGCATTGAGTCGTTCAATGCGCCACGGTTCATCTAAGATGACTTTGAATGATTCGTTCGCAGCAGCGGCTTGAGCAGGTGGCAATGCCGCAGAGAAAATATACGCACGGCTACCGTGGCGTAGATAATCAATCAAATCTTTTTTGCCAGCGATATACCCACCTACAGATGGAATGGTTTTGCTTAATGTGCCCATCTTGATATCAATTACATCACCCATACCGAAGTGTTCTTCAATGCCTGTGCCTTTTGCTCCAAGAACACCAACAGAGTGGGCTTCGTCAATCATTAACCAAGCGTTATATTTTTTGCACAATGCAACGATTGTGGGTAAATCAATAATGTCGCCATCCATGCTGAAGACTGAATCAGCAATGACCAATTTGGCAATATCGGTGGGAGCATTTTTTAGCAAACCTTCTAAATGTTCCATATCATTGTGGCGGAAGCGACGAAACTCCGCTCCAGACATCAAGCATCCATCCACGATAGAGGCGTGGTTGATTTTGTCAGAGAAGACGTAATCTCCGCGTCCCATCAATGTTGAGATGACTGTTAAGTTGGTCACATATCCAGAAGTGTAAGTGATTGCGGTTTCAGTGTGCTTGAAGTTTGCAATCGTTTCTTCGAGTTCGTTATGTAACGTTAAAGTTCCTGCTAACGTTCTTACACCGTTTGTGCCGGTACCCCATTGGTCAACGGCTTTTTTGGCGGCTTCGTTGATGCGTGGGTGGTTGACCAAGCCCAAATAAGAGTAAGAAGCGTACATGCCCATAATCCGCCCCTTCACGCGCACTTTCGCACCTTCCAAAATTTCTTCCACTGGCTGATTATAGAAATAATAGTCGTGGTCTTTCATCATTTGCACGCGTTGACGTAACGCTTCAATACGGCGAGTGGCGCCGTTGTCTGTGTTGTGAATATCCATTTAAGTTCCTCCGAACGAGATTGGGGTAAGTTTAGTTGAGGGGTAGGTTTTTGTCTAGTTGAAAAAAATAAGTAATTAATTTTTACACTAGGCATTTCTTATAAAAGTCGCTAATATGTGTTGTTTCTATGGTTTAGGAGAAAAAATGTCCCTAAAAAGATACATGTATTTATTAATATCAATTATGTCCTTCATTTCAATATTTTATAGAGTTGATGTTAGGTTATCTTCTTATATTATATATAAGTCAAATGATTTTGGTATAAAAAGTAAAATAGTTCAGATTGGGGCAAAGTACTTAATAAAGGTAAAAGACCCAGCAAGTTATAATACACTTCGATTAGTATTTTCAACTTGTCATGCCTCTGCTCACTCTGTAAGGGAAGACCTTACTGCAAGACTTACGGCTGAAATTTTAGGTAATTACAAAAAACAAGAGGCTTTTGATTTAATGATACAGATTGTTTCTAGCAGCGTAACATCAGATGGAGTAATTTGTGGTGTACCTGAAATTACTTATGGTATTTCTTTGCTTGGATATGAGTATTATCCACAAATTATTGATATAGCAAGGGGATATCAAGATTATGATAGTTATACACGCGGAATAGCAATAACATCAATTGGGATTATGAAACCTTCCCATCCCAGTGCAATCTTAGATTTATCAGATTTACTTGATTCGACATCTGATGCATACATACAAGCTCGATTATTACATGCTCTTAAGTGTATTAATACTCCAGATGCAAACCTAGTTGTTGAAAACTTTATGCTTGAAAATAAATTTGAATATCAAACTGAATTTTATCCATGCAATGTAGAAAGTTTAATTGAAAGTTAACCAACCAATTTCTTCAACCCAGCCTCATCAACAATTTTCACGCCTAAAGATTTTGCTTTATCAAATTTTGAGCCGGGGTTTTCTCCAAGCACCAAATAACTTGTTTTCTTGCTAACACTATCCGTCACTTTGCCGCCGTTGCTTTCAATAAATTCTTTGGCATCGTCGCGTGAAAAATTTGGTAATGTTCCCGTCACCACAAAAGTTAAACCACTCAACACGCCTTGCTTTTTTCCTTCTGATTTCTGCATCAAGGGGTCAACGCCTGCGGATTTTAATTTCTTCAACACTTTTTGGTTGGCAGGTCGCTTGAACCAATCCACAATGGATTCGGCGATGTTCGGTCCCAAACCTTCAATTTGTTGTAAATCATCAAAGTTTGCTTTTGATAATGCAGATACATTTCCAAACGCGCGTGCTAAATCATTTGACATGACTTCGCCCACACCATGAATTCCCAACGCGGCGATTAAACGATTCAAACTCTGACTTTTGGCTTGTTCAATAGACCCCAGCAGATTATCTGCCTTTTTCTCTGCAAAACCTTCGAGTTTGAGCAAATCAGATTTTTTCAATGTAAATAAATCTGCTACATCTTTGACCAAGCCTGATTCAATTAACTGTTCAACGATTTTAATTCCAAGCCCAACAATATCCATTGCGCCGCGAGAAACAAAATGCTCAATATTTCTTATCAACTGAGCAGGGCAAGCGGAGTTAACACAATACCAAGCGACTTCACCTTCAATATGTTCTACTGCTTGGTCACAAGCCGGGCATTTTTGCGGAGGTTTGAATTTTTTCTCTTTACCTTTGCGTGCATCCACTACTGGACCAATCACATAAGGAATTACTTCACCCGCACGTTTGAGCAAAACTCTATCACCCACGCGAATATCTTTTTCAGCAATGTAATCAAAGTTATGAAGAGTTGCGCGTTCAACAATCACACCGCCAATTTCAACAGGTTCAAGAATCGCGTACGGAGTCAACACGCCAGTTCTTCCAACAGCAACACCAATATCATTTAATGTTGTGGTCACTTCACGAGCAGGGAATTTATATGCAATGGCTCCACGCGGGTCTTTGCCAACGAAACCTAAATCAGCCGCTAAATTCAAATCATCTATTTTGATAACCATGCCATCCGCTTCGTAAGGTAATTGGTCACGACCTTTGTCCCAAGTCTCTGTGTATTCAATGGCTTTTTCTAAGTCGTTAAATCTTTTTGGCACATCTGAAACAGGAAAACCTAAGGCTTTGAGATATTCCAAAATTTCCCATTGTGACGTTGGAACTTTGCCACCTTCCGCATGGATAATTTGATAGACTAACAATGTGATTGGACGTGAAGCCGTTAACTCAGGGTCAAGTTGACGAAGTGAACCTGCGGCTGTGTTTCGCGGATTTTGATACGTCCGCTCACCTGCTTCCTCTAATTTTTTGTTCAACGCTTCAAATTCTTTAATCGGGATAAATGCTTCACCGCGGATAACGAGATACTTCGGGACGCTGACTTCTGCTTTCTGCTTTCCGCCTACTGGAATCTTTAACGGAATGGCTCTGACTGTTCTTAAGTTACTTGTTATATCTTCCCCGATTTCGCCATCACCACGTGTTGCGCCTTGTGTGAAAACTCCATCACGATAATGCAAAACAACAGATAAGCCATCTATTTTCGGTTCAACGACAAATTTTGCTTTTTCAACACGGTCATCTATTTTTTTGATGCGCTCAAGCCAAGCATGGGCATCATCCGCACCAAAGGCGTTGGCTAGGCTCAAAATGGGTGAGGGGTGGCGAACTTTTGAAAAACGGTCAGCAGGTTTCCCCCCAGCCCGAAGCGTTGGTGAATCAGGTGTAATCCAATCAGGATGTTCGGCTTCAATCTTTTTTAATTCGTTTAAGAGTTTGTCAAATTCTAAATCACTGATGATGGGTTTATCCAACACATGATAACGATGATTGTGAAAATTGATTTGTTCTTTGAGTTCTTGATAACGGGAGAGAAGTTTATCTGCCATGTACTGATTATAAAATAAAACCCGTCTCAAAAGACGGGTTTTATTTAATCTATTTTTTTCCAAAGATCTAAATCAGGTTTTTTGAGCGGGCGGGTTGAACCA
>DQGV01000483.1 GCA_003524705.1 Anaerolineae bacterium
TATCTCCGCAATGGCGACGAACATCTCCTGGGCGAGGCGCTGAATAGAAAACAGGGTGATTTGGAACATTCATTACATTTTTGAGTTGGTCTACAAGGTGGTTTACGGAGGTTTCTTTACCTGAGGCGATGTTGATAACTTTGCCACGTGTGTTTTCATTTTCATAAATTTTTACCATAGCGTTAGCAGTATCACGTACGAATACAAAATCGCGAGTTTGTTCTCCATCATCAAATATTTCTATAGGTTCGTTATTCATTATTCTTTTAACGACGATTGGAATAATTCCGGCATAACTACCGGGATTTTGACGAGGTCCAAAATTATTAAAGGGGCGAATAATGACTGTATCAATCCCGTATGTTTCACGATAGGATAAGACGATATGGTCACAGGCGGCTTTGCTAGCGGCATAAGGCGTAAATGGAATTAATGGGTGTTCTTCATTCATTGGAATATGAATGGCTGAGCCGTAGGCTTCGGAAGAAGAGCAATGTACTAGCGTTCCAATATACCCACGACGAGCGAGTTCGCAAAATGTAGAAGCAATACCAATGTTTGTTTCGATTGTCCATGTTGGAAAATCTAAAGATGTGGGTAAGGGAACAACGGCTAAATCAAAAACAACTTCGATTTTTTCTGAAACAACTAATTGAAGCATTGCCGCAAGGTTTGAAGCATCCATGCGGAATAATTTTAGATTCGGAAAATTTTTGCGCGCTTCGATTAGGTTTTCTTCTCGCCCAAGAAAAAAACTATCTACTACTACAAGACTAGCAGGCTTTTCTTGCGCTAGGCGATCGACAAGGTGACTACCAATAAACCCTGCCCCTCCAGTAACAAGAATACGTTTGTTCTTTAATGTTTTCATGAAGCATTACCTTTTATATAATTCATTGTTAAGAAGCCTTGACCAATTTTTGAGTAAAATAACCCCGCTTCTTCTGCTAATGTATGGCTATATACATTTCTGCCATCTATTAGGATTGGTGTACGTAACATGGATTTTATTTTTTTGAAATCAAGTTTTTGATATTCGCTATGAGCAACCATAACAACAACTGCATCACATCCCATAATTTTGTCATATATGTCGCCACGATATTTTGCCACCCATGGGTCGTGAATAGATATTGATGCACCTACTGCTTCTAATTTTGTGATGAATACTTGAGTGGGTGTATTACGCGTATCGTCACTATCTTCTAAGTAAGAATACCCTAAAACAGCAATCTTTGAGTTGGATAGAGTACGTTGCAATTTACTTAATGCCCGGCTAAGCAATTCAACCATGTGAATAGGCATAGAGTTATTAATTTCCCGTGCGGCAGGGATAAGGCGCATATTCACCTCTTTGCCAAGTATCCCATGAACTAGTAGCCATGGGTCTTTTGGGATACAGTGACCACCAACCCCAGCACCCGGTAAGTGCATTTGGCGCATTGGGCTTTTATTCACTAATTCTCTCACTTTCCAAACATCACCACCTACAGCTTCGGCAATTAAGGCTACCTCATTAGCAAAAGCGATTTGAACATCACGATAAGCGTTCTCAACCGTTTTCACAAGTTCAGCAGTAATACAATCGGTTTCGTCTAGTTCAGATTCAACAATATTTTTATACAGCACAGTCATAACATGAGATGTTTCTGGGGTCATTCCACCAACAACACGATTCATCATTTGTAAATTTTTTAGCAACTTGCCGGGCATAACACGCTCTGGGCAGTTTCCTAAGAAGAAACCTTCATTTAATTGCATACCGCTTTTATCTTCCAACAAAGGTAAAACAAAATCAGACATTGTACGTGGAGCAATTGTCGATTCAATAATGACTAATGCCCCTCGCTTCATCACAGACGCCAAACTGGTTAATGCCGCCTGTAGCGCTTCATAACGTGGAATATGGTTTTCATCTACTGGGGTTTCGACTGCAATGATAAAAATATCATGTACCTCCAGTTCGGTATAGTTGGTTGTTGCTCGTAATTTCTTAGATTCAGTTACCTCTCTTAATAAATCGGCTAAGCCCGGTTCTTTCCCATCGATAGGGTTAATACCTTTGTTAATTTTATCTACTAAATCAGGGCGAACATCTACCCCAGTAACTAAGAACCCTTTATTGGCAAATAAGGCGGCCACTGGTAAGCCCACATATCCTTGCCCAATAACAGCAATCTCAGCAGTTTTATTTTCAATTTTTTGATGTAATTCGTTTAAGTTCATACTAACTCAACAGTTTGATGGGTTTGTCCAGATTGAGCAAGTGCAAGTGAAACTTTTAAGGCAGCTAGTCCATCTTCGCCTGAAATTGGTACAGGCTGATTATTTTGAATGGCATTTAAGAAAGCCTGTAATTCAGCTTTTAACGGCTCAAAACGTGGGATGGCATATCGCGTCATAATACCTTCACTAACACCTTTGATAGCTTGGAGCATACTCCACTGCACGTTTGCATCTGAATTTTCATAAAAATATAAATCTTGTGTCAGAGCATCTGCCCGAAACATGCCACGCTCGCCTAATACAAGCACTTCGCGAATTTTTGTTGGGGTAAGCCAATTGATTTCCAGCCCACCAATTATCCCATCTGGAAAACGAAGCGTTGCCCATAATACATCTTCAAATTCGGTATGGATGCGCTGTTCAATTTCAGAGTAAACACGCATAGGGTTCATTCCAGTAAGAAAGCGCATAATATCTACATCATGTGGGGCGAGATCAATCACAACGCCAACATCATGAATACGTTTTGGAAATGGTCCCGCTCGCCTGCAAAAGATTTGATAAATACGTCCTAGTTCACCAGCATTTAATTTTTGTTTGAGAGCTTGAAGAGCAGGGTCAAAACGTACCACATGACCTATCATTAATTGTTTTTTTACAGATTTCGCTTTTTCAATTAATCGCTTACCTTCTTCAAGAGTAGCTGCAATTGGTTTTTCAATTAAAACATGTGCGCCAGCTTCAAGGACATCCATGCCTACTTGTTCATGTAAGGCAGTGGGAACAGCTACTGAAACCACATCTGGTTTCTCTTTATTAAGCATTTCAGTGTGGTTAGTGTATGCACGAATTCCGAACTTGCTAGCAGTCTCTTGTGCTTGTGCTTGATTTGCATCTGAAACAGCAACAAGTTCTACTTCGGGTAATTCGCTATAAACACGAACATGATGCTTCCCCATTGTTCCAACACCAATTACAGCAACTTTCATCCGTTTTTCTCCATAAACTCATTCACGCCACTTACAATTGTTTCAAGATCAGAGGTGCTTAATGCAGGATGTACAGGAAGGGATAAGACTTCAGTAGCAGCGAGTTCGGTCTCTGGCAAATTATCGTTATAACCTAATTGTTGTACATAAAAATTCTGTTTGTGGATTGGTACAGGGTAATAAACTTCAGAACCAATGCCTTTTTCGTTGAGGTATGTACGCAAAACATCTCGTTTTCCACTTGGAACACGAACAGTATATTGATGAAAGACATGAGTTTGCTCTTTGGGAACAAACGGCACTTTCACACCTTTCAAATTGTTGCTTAAAAATTCAGCATTGGCTTGTCTTTGGGCATTAAATTTTTCTAACTTCTTAAGTTGAGCCAACCCTACTGCCGCATGAATATCAGTCATGCGAAAGTTATAGCCAAGTTCATCGTGATAATAACGAACTCTCATACCATGTTGGCGAAGAATACGGCATTTCTCATCTATACTGGAATCTTTGGTGGTAATCATGCCACCTTCAGCAGAAGTCATATTTTTTGTTGGGTATAGAGAAAAGGTTCCCGTCCCAAATGAGCCGACTTTCTTCCCTTTGTATTCTGCCCCGTGACTTTGACAGGCATCTTCAATAACAATCAAACCATATTTTTCGGCAATTTTCACAATAGGTTCCATGTCACAAGCAAGTCCATAAAGATGCACCGGTAAAATTGCTTTTGTTTTTTTAGTAATTGCTGCCTCAATTTTTGATGGGTCTAAATTAAAGGTTTTGGGGTCAATATCTACAAAAACAGGTTTTGCGCCAGTGAATAAAACACTATTGGCGGAGGCAATAAAGGTAAAAGCAGAAGTTATCACTTCATCCCCTTCACCTATACCGTGTACAAGCATAGCAAGGTGTAATGCAGTAGTACCAGAAGAAGTTGCAATCGCAAACTTTACACCAGACATAGTTGCAAAAGCGTCTTCAAATGCTTTGGTACGTGGACCTTGTGCAATAATTCCAGAATCAAGAACTTCAAGCACAGCCTGTTTTTCTTCTTCACCTATTTGAGGTTTTGCCATGTGAATCATTTAATCATCTCCCAATCTTGCATTGATACGTTATGAGTTCGTCCACATATTGGGCATTTTAATTGCACATGTGCTTGGGTTTCACCTTTTTTATCAAACTCTTCACCACAGGCACACACAAACCCGCGTAATTTAGCTGGATTCCCAAACACCAAGCCATGTGCAGGAACATCTTTTGTTACCACACTTCCAGAACCAACCATTGCCCATTCACCTACCGTAATACCACATCGAATTGTTGAATTTGCCCCAAGTGCCGCGCCTCTTTTGATAAATGTCTTACTGAGAGTCCAATCATCCGTTGCTTTCAAAGAACCATCTGGGTTTACAGCACGTGGACGCATATCATTGGTAAAACATACATGTGGTCCAACAAATACTCCATCTTCAATTTCAACGCCATGGTATACCGAGACATAATTCTGAATTTTGACATTATCTCCAATTGGAATACCAGCATCTATATATACCCCCTTACCAATAATTGTATTTTTTCCAATCTTTACCCCTTCACGCACTTGTGCATGATGCCAAATACTAGAGCCTTCGCCAATTTCTGCTTTTTCAGAAACCTCTGCAGTTGAATGAATTCGGATGCCCATATTATGTTCCTTTTATTTTGTTTTTATCATCTATACAATAATATTCTTGGCCTTTTAACTGTAAAATGACATCACATGGTTCATCTAAAATCTCAATTTCCGCTTCAATACAAGTGAGACGTAAAATATCTATCATTTCATCGTTTCCATGTAAGTATACTTGTTTAATTCCGCTTTTTTTGAGTTCGCCTACAAGATTTCGCGCTTTCTCTCGAAATTGAGTGTAAACCTTCAAAGAATCGCGAGCATATGATAAAGCGCGTTGTGTAAATACCTTCATCCCCTCAGAAGTTAAGTCATACTTCAAACGTGTGCGGTCTAGGTGAGAAACTTTCACCCAACCACGGTTAATTAAGCGTTTGATATACCAATTCACACTTCCAACAGCAATTCCCAAACGGTCTGAAAGATTCGCTTGAGTTACCATTGAGTCATTGGCAATTTCATTAAGTAAGTCGTATTCGTGATTTTTGATTTCAGTCATAGGTTGAGCATTCAGTTTTTGAATTCTCACATAGAAATCCCCCCCTGTCAAGTTAAAGTTTTATGAGGCTAGATTTGTTGTAAAACTTCAACTATTCTCAATGAAGCATCGCCATTTCCATACAATGGAGTACGGTTTGATTTGGGAAGCCAGTTTGCAAAAGTATCTTGAATGGATTGCGAATCTACGCCTACCAATCGATTCCAACCTGCTTCAACAGTTTCCACCCATTCTGTTTCTTCACGTAAGGTAATACAGCGAATACCTAAAAGATAGGCTTCTTTTTGTATCCCACCAGAGTCGGTCAAAATGCAATTAGCATTTTCTTCTAATACAAGCATATCGAAGTAACCGACAGGCTCTATCAACTTGATATTATTATTTACAGGCAAATTCCATTCACGCATCATCTTGCGTGTACGCGGGTGTAATGGCAAAATAATTTTTGTTTCTAAACCTGCTAAGCCATCTAAAATAGATTTCATTCGGTCTTTGTAATCTGTATTTGCGGCGCGATGGATGGTAGCAAGTGCATAATCCCCTTTCAAAATGTTGAGGCGAGATAAAATGTCAGTTTTTTTGCGAGCAATTGTCAGGTTGTAAAGAAGCGCATCGTACATCACATCACCTACTTGGTGCACACCATTAATAATTCCTTCTTTTTGCAAATTTTTGATAGCAATATCGGTTGGGCAAAATAAAAAGGAGGAGATATGGTCTGTCAATACGCGATTGATTTCTTCCGGCATAGTACGGTTATATGACCTCAAACCCGCTTCAATATGCGCTACAGGGATATTTGCTTTTGCCGCGGCGAGTGCGCCTGCCAATGTAGAATTTGTATCGCCATAAACAAGCACAAGATTTGGTTTTACTGAGTTAAAAACTTTTTCAAGTTCAATTAACATTTGACCTGTTTGCTCGCCATGATTTCCACCGCCAATGCCTAAATAAAAATCTGGCTTTTGCATTTCCATCTCTTCAAAAAAAACATCGGACATTTCATAGTCATAGTGTTGACCAGTATGAATCAACACTTCTTGAAATATTTTTTTCAATGCTCGTGAAACGGGTGCCGCTTTTATAAATTGTGGACGTGCGCCAACCACAGTAGCAACAACTTTATTTACCATTACAAACATCCTGCATCATTTTTTCATACTCATTGGCAATTTTTTGAATATCAAAACTTTTTGCTTTTTCTAAACTTGCTTCACGAAATTTTTTTAATTGGGCGGGGTTAGAAATTATTTTTTTTAGTTCTTGAACAAATACATTTTCGTTATGTACTTCAATTAAGTAGCCGTTTTTTTCATGGTCAACCAAATCTATAAACCCTCCAATATGGCTTGCCACTACTGCTAAACCTTTTGCCAATGCTTGTACGCCTACTACTGGCAATCCTTCAGAAAAGGAAGGCATAAATAAAATATCGCTTTTAGAAAACTCTTTTATCACCTCATCTGGCGTAACCCAACCTGATAAATAAAATCTTTTTTGCATGTCATGTTTTTCAATCTCTTTTTTTACTTCGTCAAACAAAGGACCATCTCCAACCATAGCACAAGTCCAATCTAAAGTTTTTATTTGAGAAAGAATACGCACGATAGCAAGTGGATTCTTTTGTGAAACAAATCTCCCCGCAAAAATGATGCGTGGAATTTCATTCAAAATAAGCGGGTCCGGAATTAAGTGTAATACATCTGCTCCGTTTGGTATCACCCGGATGTTTACATCATAATGTTTCAATGCTAACTGACGAGTAAACTCACTCACAGCAACAACTTTTTTAGCACGCTTCCAAATTGGTTTTGTGAACGGCTCTAACCAACGAAACCAATTTGCCGTTTTTTCTGTCACACCACCGGGTACATCGCCAAGATGAACAGTAAGAAGATAGGGAATACCTGTTACTACAGAAAGCATCCATGCCAATGCACCAGATGGAACAGCAAAGTGAGTGTGAATGATATGTGGGCGATGAAATAAAATTAAATACAAACCCGCTAAAAATCCTACTAAAATGAATGCTAGCATTGTAGAAAAACTTGCTACAAAAGGCTCTGTCCTAAAAGAAGAAACTCGCACAAGGCGAATCCCATCCTGTATGTCTTTTTTAGGCAAGCCTTGCATATGAGCAGTTAACACGGTCACATCATGTCCGCGTGCAACAAGTTCTTTACAAATATCATACGCAGCTCTGCCGCCACCACCACCAATCGGGGGAAATTCATAAATCACAGTTAAGATATGCATGAATAAAATTTAATCAACGAAAGGGTCTTTACATTCAACAGGCTCTTCACGCGGAACAAATAAATTAATATTATTTGATGCAATTTCATTTACAGTACGATAATTACATAAAAGTGGAACACCTACATAACGCACCCAAGCATTATCTTCTTCCATAAATGCACCTCTTTTTTGTGCATTAAACTTTTGTCCTTCAGCCACAATTAATGCAAAACGATGGCTTTGCAAATCAACATAATATTGATCCAAATACAAGCGATTACGCGACATTGCCATTTCCATCAATTCACTTTGCTCATATTCTGGCACAAGCGAAACATCATCAATTAAATTAAATGTAATCAATTGACGTTCGGTGATAAACAAGACTTCACCACCATTATTTACAACAATTGAAACTGCTTGTTGAAGGGCCTGAATATCTTTTTCCACTAATTCTTCATCGTAACGATGGAACAAGCCAAGTTTTGGGAGTGCAAACCAAAGTAGAATTAGCACTGCAAGATATATTACTCCCCAACTGATTTCTCCCCATATCGGTTTCGCTTCTTTCTCTGTTGATACCTGATTCGCCAAAAAAAACATGGTCAACACTGACAGCAAAACCAAATACGCATCCATGTTATGCAAATCACCGCCGCCGCCAATTTTTGTGCTGACGATGGCTCCGCCAATAAATAAAATCAATACCATACCAAGCAAAGCCAACCAACGTAATGGATGTATATAATTTAAATTTCCACGCAACATTTGATACATCCCCAGCCATAATGGCAAAGAAACCAAGGCTATGCCGGGCAAAATACCCATTGGATAAGTATCATTTGGTAATAAACGTTTCCATAATAAATCAGATGTGAAACTAGAACCAAATGCTGAAATATCTGCATTGCCTGAGATTTGAATATATATAAATTGAGAAATTAACGCAGAAATAACTCCAATAATTCCCCAGACAAAAGGAGTCATCCAATATTTCAAACTTTTGTCGTTGATTGGTGTTTCAAGAATATAGATTGTGATTGCTATCATAGCAGGTACTGGAAACCAATTGACACGGCTAATCCCTGCCCATAGAGAAGCGAGGATAATAAAAATTAAAGAACGAGTTGGATGTTTTAAGGAGACACCGGCTAAAATTAATATTACACAAATTTGCAAGTGATAATAAACTGCGCCTTGAAAAAAGTATAAAAATGCCCAAGCAATTAAGCAAACCGTAATCCACTTGTTAAATTTGAAGCGATGAATCAATACAAAAGAAGCCGTAAGTGTTAATCCAAACCATAATAAGGCTTGCCAAAAACGATGAGCCCAAAGTGGTAAGCCGTCTAACAAGTATGGAATGGATAATAATAAATAGCGTGATGGATGTAAAAATGGAAGTGGAAGTTGATTTCCATATAAAGAATCAGAAAAGAATAATGAGGCGTAATAAAAACGGCCTGCTTCAGAATAGCCAATTGAAAATGGATCTGCAGAAACAATTCTAAAAATTCCTATTGTTTGGAAGACAAACCCTTGAAAAAGAAAAATTATGACAAACCCAATATGCCCTTGTATAGAAGGTTTAATTAATTTCAATCCAATAACTTGTAAAAAGCTTGCCCATAAAAATATCCAGAATATCGGCTGAACTTGAGGTAAGGTACTACCAAAGATGTATAAACGAAAAGCCCAGACAAGCAAAAAGCCGAAGAGCATTAAACCAACTCCAAGTGTAGAACGAGGCGGTTGGCTTAAAAGGTCATCTATTTTTTTTGCAATGTGATTCAAGAACGGAG
>DQGV01000074.1:0-8833 GCA_003524705.1 Anaerolineae bacterium
AAGAAAATTAATTAACACAGACATTATTGCTGAAAATCCGCAACGCTTTGTTGTGGATGCGATGTATGGTTCTGGAAGAGGTACGATTAAATCCTTCTTGCAAGGCACAGGTTGTGAAATTTACGAAATTCGTAATGAAATGAATCCCGGCTTTGGAGGTGTGCATCCAGAACCGATTGCAAAATATTTAGGTCCGTTATCTAGTGCTGTCAGTTCTGGGTTCGGAAATTTTGGCGTTGTTACAGATGGTGATGCAGACCGAATCGGCGCGATGGATGAACGTGGTAATTTTGTTGACCCTCATAAAATTATGGCATTATCTTTGAAGTATTTAGTTGAAAAGAAAAAAATGTCCGGTGCGGTTGTAAGAACAGTTTCTACCACACGCATGATTGATAGATTAGCAAAGCGTTATGGTTTGAAATTATATGAAACCCCTGTTGGCTTTAATCACATTGCAGATTATATGATGCAAGAAGATGTATTAATCGGCGGTGAAGAATCAGGTGGTATTTCATTCAAAGGACATATTCCTGAAGGGGATGGTCCGGTTATGGGATTATTGTTGGTAGAAATGTTAGCAGAATCTGGCAAGTCACTTGGTGAAATGGTAGATGATTTGCTCAAAGATGTTGGTCCTGCTTTATACGAACGTGCCGATTTACGTTTGAGTCGCCCAGTTGCTAAAGCAGAAATGGTTGAGTTTCTTACCAAGCAAGCACCAAAAGAAATTGGCGGCGAAGCGGTTAATGAAATTAGTCAACGCGATGGTGTGAAATATATTATGGCAGATGATTCGTGGTTGTTGATTCGCCCGTCTGGTACAGAGCCTGTCTTGAGAGTCTATGCTGAAGGGCGAACACAAGAGATGGTCAAAGATTTGTTGGGGTATGGAAAAACTGTTGCTGAAAGCGTAGTGTAGCGATTAAATAAAAAAGTCTCTCAAATTTGAGAGACTTTTTATTATTATCTGGTTGGGGTGGCTCGTAACCTACGTGCTAGCAAAATGACCATGACAAATGCCAATGCCATCACTGCTAAACCGGGTACACCATAATCATCAATGAAACCGGTATTAGGTAATGCCGTTGTGGTCGGCACAATCGTCAATTGGGCAATGGCGGCTTGCGTCAGTGCGGCACCGACAGTGGCTGTTGCAGGAGCATCTAAAGCCGCAACATCAGTTGCATTCGGGTCAGGAGTATTTGTGGCAGTAGCAACATTCACAACTAATGTTGCTGTTGGTGGTAAGGTGGCTGTGGGTAAAGCGGCTTGGGCTTGAGCCGTAGCAGTGAGGGCTTGATTAATAAAGTTGTTTGAAGCCTCAGCAGTTTGTGTAGCGGATTGAATTTGAGCTTGTTGCGCGGTTTGATTATTGCGGTTTACTAAGAAGATACCCACAATACAGGCAACCGAAAGCAAAATGATTCCACCTAAAATTCCAACTGCAATTAAGAAGGTGCGGTTATTACCAGACTCTTCCGGCAGTTGTTCATCATCGGGGGTATCATAATTATTATCGTCGAAAGACATAAAACACTCTCCTGATTGTTAGTAAGTGATATTATCCCACAACTTCAAGGTTAACGAGCGGGGCAATCACGGTTTCGCCATTTTCCAATTTGACTTCTGCAGATTGCGCACGCAATCCGCTTGGCAGTGTGGTTAAACCGGATATGACTGAAACAATTGACCCCACCATTCCCATAGAAGGCGGGCGACGCATACGCACTTGTAAACCGGGTGCAAATTCTGCCACTTCTCTTGGAGATGGCGGTTCTGATGAAGTTGGTAAGGGGATAATCACTTCGGGTCTTGCGCCTGTGTAGCGGTCATAAAATTCTGCATTGACGGTGACTTCGCGTTTGGCATTGGTGGTCAATAATTTATATGCGGCAGAATTCATGGGTAATGAACCAAAACCATCGGTTACTAAAATGGGATAACGCATTTCACGTGCTTTGGCAAGCAATGATGGATAAATACTGGCAATGATTAATCCGCGAGCAGGTAATTCAGCGGCGGCATCTAAGGTGTCTGCATCTTTCACCATGCCTGCTAGAATGACAGAACCGCGCAAACTCACGTCTAAACGATTGGGCGTAAGAATTGCATCGGGTGCATCTGCCAAGTTTGCTAGTATGCCTGAATCGATTCTTCCATTACCCCATACACCTTGTACCAATCCACCAGCCGTTTGAATCACAACACCTTTATTGGGCAAAATTTCTATCACAGTACCGGGAATGCCAGCACGTAATTCAATTTTTGTTTCGCCTACTTCCATCAATACTTGCCCGCCACCTACTGCCACTACACGCCCGGCACGCGGTACACGAATGCTTTTTGCAAACATACCCTTGCCTTTAGCAATTTCAGCATTGGCTGATAACTCATCATTGACTTGGCATTTCACCAAACGTTCTGCCGCATTTGGCGAAATATTTAACAAACGCGCCACATCTAACAAAACATGTTCACGAGCCCATTTGGTTTCAGCCACTACATCATTCGGTGTAACTTTTTGCTGAATGCGCGCTGTCACATTACCTGAAATAGGTAACACTCGTTCACGCACGATGGTTGTAAGCCCGACAATATGATGTACTGGTGCTTGCATCATCCGCCTCCTAAAGTCCAATTCCATTTTTTGATGAGTTCGCGTCTTCTTACGGGGTCAGTTGGGAGGTTTAATGGGCGACCTCTTCCATCAAACACGACACCTAATGCCCCACCACTGACTGTTATGGTGCCACCTCGACCAGCCCCAAAGCCGACATCTACTCCGCGTGAAACTTGAATGGTTAATTTGCCGGTTTCGCCATTGGCAAGCGGAAGTGTTTCAATGCTTCCAAATTTCAAATCTATACTTGCTTCGGCTCCATTTTCGTAACTCAGTTTTGCTTTCAAAATGGATGTACCGTATCTTGCTGAAACCACCGGCGAGACGACTGTGCCAACACTTAAGAAAGCTCCCGACTCTAATACTTGTA
The DNA here is from genome assembly GCA_003524705.1 of Anaerolineae bacterium. Next base: position 2,994 of record DQGV01000074.1, read on the forward strand.
CGGGCAAAATATTATTTTGTGATGCGGCAACGCCTAATAATGGTAATAAATTATTTTGGTCGAGGATGATGGTGGTGATGCCGACGGGTTGGATTCCGTCGAGGAGCAAGAGCAGGCTTTGCCCTGGGCGCGAAGCGTCGCTTAGTGCTCCGCCTCCAGCGAGAATCGGTTCAAAGAGCGGAGTCAAATTAGATTTGATGTTGGTAATATTTTGTGGAAAATCTTTTCGTGCAGTTTGCATAGCAAGGTATAAGGCTTCACGCGCAATGGCTTGAGAAATGGCGAGGTCTTCTTGTGTGGCGGCGATGGTGGCAGGATATAACGATTTTTGGTGTAAGTAATCAAGCAAAACGCCGCTGGAAATATCTAATGATGACCACTGTAAAATATTATCAAGCGTGGTGTAGTTTAACAAGCCGACTAAGTTTTGACCTAAACTAAATTGCGGTAAAACTTTTAGTGTAGATTTATTTCTGAATGCCGCTGCAATGACAGTGGCAGAAGCACCCATATCTACACTGAGAATTCCTTTTGGTGAACCATAAACTTTGGAAAGAAAGCGCACCATGCGTCCGGTGGCATACGCTGTGGGGAGCATGTGCCCGCCTGACCATAAATCTAACAAGTCAACACCTTTGATTTGGCGTTTACGGATGTTGATGATCATGCGGGCGAGTTCGCGTTCGGCGGGGTCAATATCTTCGGTTTCAAGTGATGGTCGAATGTTTGGGCTGAAATGTAGAGAAGTAGAAAGTGAACCTACTAATGTTTTTACTTCTTCTTCCATTTTTTCGTTGCCAGCAAATAAAACGGTTGGGCGTTTTTCTTCTGGCATTAAGAAACTTGCTAAACCAATTGGTTCTAGTAATTTTTGAATTGAACGTGAGGCACCACCATCTGTTCCACCGGCAATGACAACAAGTTCAGGGCGCACGCGCATTAAACTGTCGATTTGTTGGTCAGGCTTACGCTGGTCACTCAGGCTCATCGAGTCCATGATGCGTGTGTAAGAGGTTTCGGTGAGTCGGCGGGCGCTATCTAATGAAACATCTTTGAGTAAACCAACCACAACAGTTTTGACAGTTGGTCCAGCAGATAAAGTAATGACTAGTGCATCCACGCCTGAGCCATTGCTTTGTGTGGGTGTGATGATGTTTCTGGATGAATCTAAAAGTGTTTTGCCTAAAATCTTTTGTAGGTTTGCAACTGCATTTCTTGCCCCTTCAGAAACATCTTTGAAGGGTGCCTCAGCTGTGCTAGGTGCAATGCCAGATGCAATAAAACGATATTCTCCTTCAATCACGTCAAACAATACGGCTCGCGTGTTTGCCGCGCCGACGTCTATTGCTAATAAAGAGTTGCTGGTGATGATAGAAGAAGGCATTAGAAATTTCCGAAGAAGTTAATTAAAGATGAAATGCGTTCAATCAAAGCGGTTAATGCGGCGGCGTACACACCAGCAAAGATGACTCCTAATGTGATGCCGATGAAAATTTTTCCAATGAAAGCAAAGAATTCAATCACAATAAAACGGCGAGGATTTCCGCTGGCTTGTGGACGTGCACCAAAATGAAAATAAGATAGTGTAGTTACAACGCCGACGAGCACAATTGAACCATTCCCAATCACTTCGGCGGGATTGATATTTCTTGCCGCGGCAATGTTCAAATCAAAAAAGTTTATGGTTGCAGAAACTTGCGGAATAATCGTTCCAATCAATGCGCCTGCGATAATCACTGCCGCACCTGCACCGACGAGAAAAGCCATCGTAAAACTTGCAATTCTTGATAAACGCGGTGAGATTTTCATCAAAATGAACGCTAAACCTAACCACGGTACAACTAAAAGTGCAGCCTGTTCATATGCTCCTGTTTGGAACATAGACGATGTAGGGGTAAACAACCTTGGTGTTAACACTTGCCACAAAATTACCGAAGCCACATAACCTGCTGTGATTCCCACGAACAGATACACAGCGATTCTAAACAACGGGTTATCTCCGATGAGATAACTCAAAATCAAAACTGTAAAAAGAAAACTTAATACACCGCTGATGAGGTCAAGAGGAAGTTGCATGTTATTTATCCTCTCTTCGTTCACGCAAGCCTAAACCCAAATTCCATACCCCACCACCCAAAACAAGAGCCATAGCAATTAACATGCCAATGCTATAAGCATCCCAATAATTTCTGGCAGTGCCGGGTCTGCCGGCATTGTATTGCTCAAAAATTGCCCCGCCGTATAAACCGGGCACAATCCCCGTTACTTGAGCAGAATCATAATAAGGTTGAATCATCGGTGCGGCTTGTGCACTGGAAACTACAATGAAAGGAATATTGCCACGTAAACCTTGCGTTTGTTCTACCCACACACGCGCGGCATCAGCATTGTCAGTGATTAATATCATAGCCGTGAATTGATTCAAAGCACTTACACCTTGCAGTGAAGGAGATACCCAAGCCGGTTGACCAAAAATATCAAAGGGTGCTGTGACACTTGGGTTTTGTGCAAAAGCACGAATACCTAATTGTCCGCCGGGTAAATAGCCTAAGTTTGTATACTGCATTCCACTTTGTTGATGAAAAGCCAAAGGTCCAGAAATGAAGCGTTCTGCCAAGACAGAACCAGTTTCATTAGTGGCAATCAAAGTGAAACGGGAGCGTTTCAATAACAAAAGTTGGTCTAACAAAGGCGTTGCGGCGGCTTCCATTTCACCTGCACGGGATGGCTCATAATCAAATGCCACTAACACAGCCGCATTTTCTGGAATTGATTGCATCACTTGAATTGCCGCACTTACTTCGTTTGGAGGTAAAAGTGGCAATGAAAAAATTTGAGTTCTTAAAAAAGTTGTGCTAAAAACAACTGCCAAGATTAAAAATGCCAACGTCCAACGTAAGGCACGCGAGGGCATTAAAGTAGAAAATGATTCAATCGGCACAGGCGAAGTTTCTGCTGCCAGAATATCTTCTAAAATGCCGGCGTGTCTTAGTTGCTCATCGTTTGCATTTAATTTCAATGAATAGGCTTTGGGTTTACTCGTCGGCGTAAAGCCCGGCACAGCCGGTAAAACACCTTGTAACCCAGCCAAAGCACCACGCGATTCTAAAGTTTGGTCACTTGCTGAAGATGTAAGTTGAGATAACCCACTATCACTGGGGCGCATCGCCTCTACCCACGAAGGCAAATCACTAGAAGGCAAAACATCTTCATTCGTGATTGGTATAGGTTGTTGAGAAGTAGCAGGTTGGTCTGTTGCACCTGAAAGCCAATCCGGCATTTCTGTAAACAAACCATCTAAATTTTCTTCGCTTTGCGAATCCAAAGTAAATGCCGGCATCGAAGCAAATGGGTCAACTTTTTCTGGTTCACTTTTTTCCTCAACCTCTGTTTCACCAGAAGGTTGAATACTTGAAAACCAATTTGGTGTTTCAGCAGAATCAATTTCAGATTTCAATTCATCTTGCGAATCAAAAATCGTCTTTTCCGGCGCGGCGGCTTTTAACCAATCTGGTACATCACCAAGCAAATTATCTTGCGCGGGCGCTTCTTCTTTTTCTTGGTCAAGATACACTGTCTCTTCAGATGATGATAACCAAGCCGGCATCTCTGGCTCTTGCGATTGCACTTGTGGTTTCAACCATAATGGCGTGGTTGTATCTTGAGATGGCTTCTCATCTTGAACTTCGTTTGAACTTTTCAACCAATCTGGCATATCCATTGGAGGAAGTGATTCCGCTTCTTTCTCAGGGACACTTGATTCTGTAAATGCGGCAGGTTCTACACCTAAAGCATTTTCGCTTGCGCCACCCAAACTACTTAACCAATCCGGTGTGTCAATATTTAATTCAGGTGCATCTTGCGGAGTTTTTGCTTCCACAGGTTCTGCATTGGCTGACATTTGCTTGAGCCAATCCGGTGTATCTACATCAAATTGTGCATCACTTACAGGTTGTGATGAAACTTGCTGAGATTTTGATTCAGCATCAGCAGACATTTGTTTAAGCCAGTCCGGCGTATCTTCTTGTGATGGTGTTTCAAAAACATTATTGCTAAAACTGTTTTCATCGGTAGAAATATTATCTTGCTCAGATGATTTGCTTAAACCACTCATCCAACCGGATAACTCATCTTTTTCAGGTGCAGATTCGTTTTGTAGCCCGGCTAACCATGCTGGAACTTCATCCTCTTGCCCGCCACGTGATGGTGGTTGCACTAAGATGTTTTCACTTTGTGCAAAATCATCTTTATTGCCCATTTCTACCCAGCGGACATCGGTTGCAGGTTCATCTTTTGCAAGTTTTGATTTTGGTGAAGCACCGGTGATGCTGGCAAGCCAGTCTGGCACTTCTTCTTCATCGTCGTCATCTGTTTGGGATTGCAGACCAGCTAAAAGGTCAGGTGATGAGGCGCTGGGTTTGGGTTTATTTTCTGTGGTTTGTAAAAAATCTGGTGAATCATCTTGTGGGTCTACACTACGCGCGGCATTGCGAGCATCTCTTAACCACTGAGGCAGAATTGGTTCCAGTTCGGCGGTGTGTTTTTTTGTAGGGTTTTGACCTGACGGAATATTCGATTTTGGTTGCAATGGAGAACGACAATTGGTGCATAACTCCAATTCGGGCGGATTCATTTCTCCACAAACCGGGCATTTGATTTGCTCTGCCATTATTTACCCCCGTAAGGACGGTCTATGCCGAATAAAACGCGCAAGCCGGTCACGAGTGTGCCAAGTGCTACGCCAATTAAGATTCCGCGTGCGCCGCCTAACGCCCAAATTTGACTCACCCACGGACGAATCAAAGTTCCAAATATTGGAACATCACCAAACGGCAATGTGGCTGAACCTAGAAAAATTAATACAGCAGTGATGATAAAGAAAATACTCATTACATCTGCGCGGCGGCGTAAGAGACGAATGGCGGCATATAACAATGTAATGGTCAGCAAACCCATCAATGTCGCTTCGACGGGAAGAATGATTCCGTTTAATAAAACTTGCATCACTGCATGTTGTGGGCGCAGAATTAAGCCAAAAACGAATGTAGCCACTAAAGCAATGACAAGAAGCGCGCTGTAAACACTTCCTTTTTCAGCACGGCGGACTTTATCGGTATGCACTGCAATTAAATTGAAAATACCAACTAATGAAGCAACACCTGCAAGGATGATTGCCCAATTTAATAATAAAGTTTGAATTCCTGTAAATTGTGCAAAGAAATAACCAAATAAAACCATCAAGCCGACGGCAATGGCGATAACTGCGGTGAAAACTCGCATTAAATCACCCCCAAAAACTTAAGACCTGCACCACCGATCAATGTAGCAATAATTAACCAACGCAAAATATCTTGCACAGTCAGGCTAGCTGAATGTGATGTACCTGCGCCTAAATATGCACCAGTGGCAAATAATTCTTCACCAATTAAGGCATCTTGCGTGCTGGCATACAAAACAGATTGACCTGCTAAGTTATCACTCGCACCAATTAAGGTGACATAATCACGGTCTGAAATATCAGCCAGTAAACCAGCTTCTGGTCCAAAGTGACCAATCATAATATTTGTAGAAACATTTTCATTGGATGCAATGTGCATAGCACCAGCAACATAACTAAATGGAGTTAATCCAGTGACACGGCTTGTAGTCGGCACATATAATTCTTCTACACCAGCGGCTTCATAACCTGCTTGCATGGTATCTTGAGTCAATAAACCAAGCGCAGGGTCACCAGCAGAGGCGACAGAGGGCATATCACTGACAGAGGTTTTTTCTGAAATGATTCTCAAAGCGGCAAGCCCAGCAAATGCCGAGCCACCACGTTCATCTAATAAACTGCC
>DQGV01000074.1:9007-12447 GCA_003524705.1 Anaerolineae bacterium
TGTCATTGGTTTGCCCCTGTTTGTGTCAAGAAAGATGCGAAAGCCCGCGCTTCAGATTCATCTTCCAGCATGGTTGCTAAGGCGGTGAGTTGGTCGTTCTTTACAAATCCGCCACTGAAATACAACGCTTGTGCGCCAATCAACGCAAGCGGACTTGTGGCTTCGAGTAACGAGGCGNNAGTTCGCACAAGGCGTGTGAGTGCGGGGATTTCTCGAAAACGCGGGTTTGAATTTCTCGTCAGGATTGAGATGACAAGCAAAAGAAATGCGGTGAGGATAAGAATGCCTAAGGCGAGGAGAGATGTCATTGGTTTGCCCCTGTTTGTATTAAGAAAGATGCGAAAGCTCGCGCTTCTGATTCATCTTCTAGCATGGTTGCTAAAGCGCTGAGTTGGTCATTCTTTACAAATCCGCTACTGAAATACAATGCTTGTGCCCCAATTAATGCAAGCGGGCTTGTGGCTTCGAGTAACGAGGCGGCTACATCTTGAAGTTGATAACGGCGCAAGGACTCAGCCCAGCGATGCCAAAATTCGCGCGATGACTCCATAATTAAGGAAAGTATAGCATAACTTAGGGCTATGATTTGCGATAACTGGCTTGCAATTTAATTAAATAAACGGCTTATAAAAGAAGAAAGAGGAAAGATAATTAATAATTCTTTCCTCTTTCTTCTTTCTTTGTTTTATGGCGCAATGGTTGTACCACTTGGTATCTCTGTATCTTTAGGAATAATCACAATGCCATCACGCACATACCATTTTTCATTATCAATATCTGTATTGCGCGGAAATGGTTTGATAGTTACATTATCACCGATGTGACAATTTTTATCTAAAATTGCATTCTCAATATGACAATTCGCACCAATGCCAATCGGAAGTGTATGCCTGTCGCGTTCGTAATAATCAGCACCCATCACAATACTATCTTTAATGATGCATCCGCTAGCAATTTGACTCCGAATCCCAATAATCGAATGCGTGATTTGTGATTTTAAAATTTTACTTCCCTCAGCAATCAACACATCTTTCAAAGTTGAATCTTCTACAATAGATGCAGGCAGATAACGCGTATCGGTATAAATGGGTAATTTAGCGTCGTAAAAATCAAAAGGTGTTGAGGCAGTCGTCAACATCAAGTTGGTTTCAAAAAAAGAACGTATCGTTCCAATATCTTGCCAATATCCATCAAAATCAAAACCATAAACATCATGGGTCTTAATCGCATTTGGAATAATGTCGCTACCAAAATCATCATAACTGGGAAAGTTTGTTAAATAATCAATCAACACTTTTGTGTTGAACATATAAATTCCCATTGAACCCAAGAACGGTCGTTCAGGGTCATCACGGCTGATAAATTTATTTTGTGTTTCGGCATCTTTTGGCTTTTCAACAAAATCAGATATCTTGCCATTTGATTCGCGTTTTAAGATTCCAAAGCGACTCGCTTCGCCTCTTGTTACGGGTTGAACTGCTACTGTAATGTCGGCATTATTTTTCCAGTGATACTCTGCCATCTCCTTATAATTCATACGATAGAGATGGTCACCTGCTAATATCAAAACATATTTTGCACTGGTGGCTTGAATTTCTAACATTTGCTTGCGGACAGCATCCGCTGTGCCTTGATACCAATTTTCACTTTCCATCGTCTGTTCTGCCGCCCAAATTTGTACCCAGCCTTGATGAAAATTATCAAAGTTATAACTGCGGGTAATGTGTCGGTGTAATGAAACAGAATTGAACTGAGTCAGAATCGCGATGCGAAAAATCTCCGAATTAATACAATTGCTAATCGGAATATCAATCAGGCGATATTTTCCTGCAATCGGCACAGCAGGTTTTGAACGCATTTGAGTCAGTGGATATAAACGTGCACCACGTCCGCCCCCGAGAATCACAGCTAAGACTTCATTTAACGATGGCATAAAAGCCTCCAATAATGGGTTGTCTTACAAACTAGATTCTCGTTATTTTACCCCTAACCCCTTACGAATGCGATACATGAGATAAACAAACGGATATGCCAAAAGGATTAGAAGGTCTATCAGGATGAAGAAGAATTGAAGTTTCATAATGTAATCTCCGGAGAAAGTTGAGGCGTCTCAAGAAGATTTACGTTGATTCCTTTTTTATGTTTCTAATAAACGCATTTTATGGATTAGAAAATTCTCAGTCAATTCTTTTGGATACAGTGTATATAAAACTCAAACATCCTCCAGTATGGAGGATGTTTGAGACCTGTAAGGTATAATTCGGGACTGTGCCGAAGGAGGGAATCGAACCCTCATTCCCGTAGGGAACACGATTTTGAGTCGTGCGCGTCTGCCTGTTCCGCCACTTCGGCTTATTTGCGAACGCAAGTATACCACTCTCAACAACAAGGTCAAGAATGAAACTAGGAATTATCGGATTACCCCAATCAGGAAAAACAACTCTATTCAATGCAATCACACGTGGCAATGCCCCCACCACTGCTTCGGCTGGGCGTATCGAAGTACATCAAGCCGTTGTAGATGTACCAGACCCGCGCGTTGATACACTTTCCAAAATGTTCAACCCCAAGAAAACCATTTATGCCAAAGTCACTTATGCAGATATTGCAGGTTTAGAAACAGGCTCAGCCAAAAGTGGTATTTCGGGTCAATTGTTAAATCAACTCAACCAAATGGATGGATTAATTCTGGTTGTGCGTTGTTTTGAAAATGACAACGTCATGCATCCAAGCGGAAATGTAAATCCATTGCGCGATGTGGAAACCATGACCAGTGAATTGTTATTAAACGATTTGGTGGTGGTTGAAAGAAAACTCGAAAAATTAAAAGATGAAAAGAAAAAAGGCGGAACCGATAAAACGGTCAATGCCCGCCAAATTGAATTGTTTGAAAAACTCAACGCGGCATTATCTGAAAGCAAGCCATTAAGATTTTTAGAATTTACCAACGAAGAAGAAAAAGAACTTTCGAGTTTCGGCTTATTGACTCGAAAACCGCTTCTGACGGTCTTCAACTTGGGTGAGGGGCAGTCAGCACCAGATTCATCTTTAGACCATCCCTCTGTGGCATTGATGTGCAAATTGGAAATGGAAATCGCGCAACTCTCTCCGGAAGATGCTGAAGTGTTTATGCAAGAATATGGAATCAAAGAATTAAGTTTAAATCGTATGATTAATATCTCTTACGAATTATTACAAGAACAAACTTTTTTCACAGTTGGTGAAGATGAAGTACGGGCGTGGGTCACACATCGCGGAGCAACCGCACAAGAAGCGGCTGGAGAAATCCACACCGATTTGTCGCGCGGGTTTGTTCGGGCTGAGGTAGTCGCATACGAAGATTTGACCAGTTTAGGGTCAATGAATGAAGCGAAAGCAAAAGGTAAGTTTAGACTCGAAGGCAAAGAATACATCGTCAAAGATGGCGATATCATGCACGT
>DQGV01000135.1:0-164 GCA_003524705.1 Anaerolineae bacterium
ATTTTGTACATGATAGAGATAAAACAAATGCACTCACTCGTCTCTTTGAAATTGAACCGATTCACTCCGCATTGATTTTTGCTCGCACCCGCGCAGAGACTGCTACGCTTGCAAATGAACTCGTCATTCGCGGAATCCCAGCCGAAGCCATTCATGGTGACTTA
>DQGV01000135.1:393-7778 GCA_003524705.1 Anaerolineae bacterium
GCCGAAGCCATTCATGGTGACTTAGATCAAAATGCTCGCGAACGTGTGCTTGGAAGATTCCGTGCCAATCAATTGAAAGTATTGGTTGCAACGGATGTCGCCGCACGCGGTTTGGATATTGATGATATTTCACACGTCTTTAATTATCACTTACCTGATGATGCTGAAGTATATGTGCATAGAATTGGTCGTACTGGTCGTGCAGGTAAAACTGGTATTGCAATTACTTTACTTTCTCCAAAAGAAAAAAGACGCTTACGTGAAGTAGAAGCATTAACCAAACAACCTGTAATGGAATTAAAGTTACCAACACCAGCCGATATTATTAAACACCGTGAAACACAAACGGTTGAAAACTTAAAAATCTGGCTCGGTCGTGGACGATTCAAACGTGAATTAGAAATGGTGCAAGAGTTAATTGATGCTGGACACGATGTAATGAACATTGCCGCCGCCGCCATTAAAATTTCTCGTGGTGATGAAAAACAAAGACCCATTGCTGAAGTTTCGGAAGTTAAATCTGATTTCAACCGCAGAGATGAACGTGGTGGTCGTAGAGAATCTTTCGGGCGCAAAGAACCGTTTGGGCGTAGGGGAGAGTCAGGGAGCAGAAGCAAGCGTGAGCGTGGAAGAGGCGCGACATCACATGAAGAGGGCATGATTCGTTTGAAGGTCAATAAAGGCAAATCACATAACATTCGCCCGAATGATATTGTCGGTCAAATTGCGTTTCATGCAAACATCCCCGGTTATACGATTGGAAAAATTCGTATTGAAGATAAACATTCATTTGTAGATGTGCCTGCTGATGTTGTGGATCAAGTGATTAAACATAGTGGCAACTATAAAATTGGAAAAGAAAAATTTAGTGTTGTGAAAGCAGGCTAATAAAAAGTCCCGCAAGATTGCGGGACTTTTACTTTAATTTTGTAATTGTCTGGCTCTGCCAACAAATGCAATGATGATTAAGAATATTGAAAACGGAATAAAGAACCCAATATTGCCATTGCTATTGGCACCGAGATAATCTACTGGATAGATTTTGTTCATCGGTCCGAGATACCAGAGGGTGACATATAAGACTTCAAATACTTTGTGACTATTGCTTAATACCCCCGATGCCAGCGCAAAAGATGGAATAAATATCGCGGCAGAAAACCAAGCTAATAAACCGACAGTATCGCCTGCACTTAATAAGTTAATTGCAACACCACTTCCTGTAAGTATTGTTACTATAAAACCTGCAAGCCATTGAGCAGGGAGTTGTCTCCATAATGGAGAAGCAGAAGAGAAGACCATTTGTTGCGTGTTGTTGTGCATTTCGCGGTTTCCTAAACCTGACCAAATCAAAATTGGAAACAACCATGTAAATGGAAGAATAAATTGACGAGCGGTTTCGGGAGAATTTCGTAAGCCTGCAATAAAAAATCCAAGCATGATGAGGTACCACCACCAGCGTTGACCTTTAAGTAGCAATTTCAATTCAGAGAATAAGACTCGCAAAAATGCAAAATGATTTACGGATATAGTTAACGGAGTCAAATGTACAGGTTGAGATAAAGTTTGAGATGCTGAAACAATTTGAGGTGTTGAAATTGAAGCGCTGTTTTTTATCCGCTTGGGTTTGCGGCGTGATGGGTCAAACCTATCAAAGAAAATACTTGCAACTAAAGTTAATCCGATTGCAATTGCAATGAATGAAAAACGTTTGAGAATGATATCGGGAGTCCAATCTACACCATCCCATTGAAAAATATAACTTGCGGGTTCAAAATCAATTCCTAAACTTTCATCAGTAGCGGGGTCACCGAGAACAAATCCGCCACTGTATTCAGGGAAGGTTGCTTTTGCGGCTTCACCTGCGCTTTGTTGAATCAATCCCATACCCAATGGTTCGAATGCAGGATTTGTTTTACTTAAAGTATCAGCCAGCGGAAAAATAAATATAAAAAGAAAAAAATAAACAACGTTGCCAAAACCACCACTGAGAAAACCAATGCTTTCAAATAAAACCGCAACTGCCGCAACCAATGCCATGACAGGTAATGTAATAAATAAAAATGGCGCAAACATTGAAAATAAATTTATTTGTGTACTTTCACCTGCAATCAATTGGATTCCAATTGTGGCAATGGCAAGTACAAGATTCATTGCCACCAAAACAGAAAAGTTGCTGATAAATTTTCCAAACATATATAAAATGCGTGTGAGTGGTGTGGTTGCCATAATTTGACCAACACCAGTTTCACGGTCACGCGCCACTGAACCTTTGACAAGATAAAAACCAAACCAGCCGAGAAAGAAAGATGAAATTAAAGACATCATGCTTCCGACCCACGCGGAATTAAATTCGCCGCGATATTGGTCAAGCCGCATGGTGATGTTTCCAACAGCGGTTTGATATCCAAGAAAAGCAACCAAGCCGAGCATAATTAAAAAACTATAACGACGAACACGTTCTAAAAAATCGGCGCGTGCTAAATGATATATGACTCGAGTTGTGTTCACGCATTACCTCCGATGAAATAGAGATATGCATCTTCAAGATTTGGACTCACGCTTCTTGCCTGCGCCTCAGGTTGGTCATTGCTCACCACTCTCACTTGCACGCCGTCACTTCTTCTAATCGTTCCGCTGACGATATGTTTTTGTTTGAGTGCAGGCAAGTCATCACTCTTGACAATCCATTCCCAAACTTTGCCATCTAATTCTTTTAGTAAATCTTCAGGTGATGATTCTCTTAACAACTGACCTTTATTCACCAACGCGATATGCGTAGCCGTTGCTTCTACATCTGAAACAATGTGTGTGGATAGAATAACGATTCTTTCTCCCGATAAATCTGATAGCAAATTTCTGAATCGAACTCTCTCTTCAGGATCGAGTCCAACAGTGGGTTCATCTACAATTAAAAGTTGCGGATCATTTAATAATGCTTGTGCAATTCCTACACGTTGTTTCATACCGCCTGAATATCCGCCAAGTGGACGTTTTGCGGCTTCAACAAGATTTACAACTTGAAGTAATTCATCAATTCGTTTTTTTGTCCCATTTGCATCTAAGCCTTTGATTGCTGCCATATATTCAAGAAATTCAATTGCATTCAAGTTTGGATACACACCAAAATCTTGTGGCAAATATCCAAGCACGGCACGTAATGTATCAGGTGATTTAACAACATCTGTTCTATTCCACAAAATTGTTCCTTCAGTTGGTTTGGTAATCGTAGCTAACATGCGCATAAATGTAGATTTGCCCGCACCGTTTGGTCCGAGCAAACCTAAAATGCCAGATTTAATTTCAAGTGAAAAATCTCTTAATCCCCAAAAGTCACGCCGATATTGTTTGCCAAGATTCGTAATAGAAAGTTGCATGAATTGCTCCAGAATGAAAAAGATGTTATTTATACGCTTATGAAACAGTTTGGTTGTAAAAGAGATACGGATTTTATCCGTATCTCTTTTATTTATCTGTTAATGTCTTAGATAAATTTTATGCAAAAGATGGTTTTAAGACACCCTCCTTCTTTCGGGTTAACCATAAGCCAATCACCAAGCCTAATAAACCAATTTGCATGAAGTTTCCGAGAAAATCTCCGAGGCTAGGATACAAAGTATTCACAGAACCAATTGGTGTTGATACATTTTGAACAGAAGCAAAGCCTTCGGTTTCATTTTCAAATGAGTCGACTCGGTTGTATTGATTGCCATACGCATCTGTGACAATTGAAACGCCTTGACCCGTTTGTCTGAAAATTGTCATACCATTTTCAACGGCACGAAAGACGGACATGCCTGAATGAATATCTCGCACTTCAACCCAATCTTGTGATGGAATGAAAAGCAAATCAATATTTTGTTCGCCAGCTTGTTTCATCACATTTGGAAAATCTGCATCCCAACAAATCACAGCACTTAATTTTCCATATGGCGTATCAACACTTTGCAAAATACCATCGCCTTTGAGCGTGCCTTCAAAGTCATTGCCACCATATTTGGTGTGAGTCAAAACTACTGTACCAGTTGGGTCAATGATATGAACTTTATTTTCAGCAGGTGTTTTTTCCATATCAAAAGTTGGTAGCACAATATAAATATTTTTTTCTTGTGCAATCGCAGAAGCATCGGCAATTAATTTTTCAACTTCGTTTGTAAAACCAATGCCAGCACCTTCTTGTAATGAGATGATGTTTGCACCTTCATCCGCAAGTTTGCGGATTTGATTTAATTGTTGAATATGTAATTCACTTACACTTTGATGAAAACCCGCTTCATCTCCACTTTGAAGTTGATTCATAACCTCAATCAGTTTTCCATTTGGAAGTGAAAAACCTGCAATTGTGGCAGTGGATTCAGGTTGAGCAGGGAGCAGAGTCCGCATGAAGCCAAGAGAAATGATGAGGGCGAGCAAACAAGTAAAAGTCAGAGAGAGGCGTGTGAATTTGAATCCTGAATCCCAAAGATGATTCATCAAACTTGCAAACCAGTTAATCAAAAATGTGATTCCCCATAAACCTGTGACGGATGCAATTTGCATGACTGATAAAAAGTCACGTTGTGAATAGGCGGCGGCGCCGAATGTGCCGAACGGTGTGCCAGTGGATGAAAAGAAATCTATGGCGGTGACGGCGATTGGGAAAACCAATGTGAGCCATGCTGTTGAACCGAAACGACGATAATAGATTCTATCGATGACGTATGGAATTAAACCGATAGGTGTGGTCAATAAGAAAAATCCAATTTCGGCAACGGGATGAATTTTGGACATGAAGGTTGCGCCTTGCCATGAAATGATTGTGGGGATGGATGATGCAAGCCATAGTAATAAAAAGTTGCGACCTGCTTTTTCACTTTCGCGGAAGAAGCGAAGTGCGAAGATGGGGGCAATCCATGCGGCGAGTGGAATGTTCCATTTGCCACCGATGAATAAACCGAAAATTGTTGCGATGATGAGGTAGATATATTTTTTGTTCATGATTTTTTTCCTTTATTTTTTTCCCAGTTTATTGTTTTAGACCTTGTTAAACATCGTCCAAACCATCCCAAAGCGGACATTGTCCATTCGGACAATATGGTTTTCTTATTCTGTAAAGTAAAATCAAGTCATGGAATCAAATCAACTCACTACAGGCAGATTTAGCACATTTTCGCTGTATGGTTTTATTACGCTCTTATTAAGTTACCTAACAGTTCTTGTAACGATTTCTCTGTTTCAAATCGGTGATACAACTCTGGCAGGCTTCACAATTGCAATTTGTGTTGCACACATTGGTTTGTATTGGTTAAATGGAAGAGCAGAAAAAAATATCCGCTGGTGGATTTTTTATTATCTTTCGCAAACTTTATTGATTATTGCTATTGCATTCATCACACGCGGAAAGTATGAAATCAATATTTCACTTTTTGAATCGGCAATTATTTGTATTATCGGAGAGGCACTTGGTTGGTGGGGTAACACTCGCAAAGCATTTTCCATCGGCGGGTTTTATGTTTTGCTTTCTATTGTTTTGATTATCATTTTCAATGAACGCGAAAATATTTTTCCATCGTTGAGCGGTTTGTTAATCAATGGCGGCTGGATTATTTTGATTATGATTTTGTTTAATCAACAAATGTATGAAAGAGAAAAAGCAGTTGAATTGGCTGAATCACTTGAAAGTGCCAATGCCAAACTCGCCGCGTACAATGCCAAAATTGAATCATTGACTTTGCAAAATGAACGTCAACGCATGGCTCGTGAATTACATGACACATTGGCTCAAGGTGTGACTGGACTCGTTTTGCAACTAGAAGCTGTCAAAGCACATCTTGCATCGGATAGAAAAGAACGCGCCTCTTCCATCGTGGAGCAGGCTCTGCTTCGAGCGAGAGCTACTTTATCTGAATCACGTGCCGCGATTGACGATTTGAGGTCAACATCTGGCAATCTGTCTGAATCTATTAATGAAAAAGTAAATCGCTTCACACAAGCCACAGGAATTCCATGTGACTTGGAAATTTCTATCCATGAAAATGAATTTTCAAATGAAATCACAAATCATGCTTTGAGTATTTTAGGCGAATCACTAACGAATATTGCTCGTCATGCGCAAGCAACACAAGTGAAAATAAAATTTATTGTTCAAAATCAAACACTTGAACTTGAAGTGCGTGATAACGGCATCGGCTTTAATCCTTCTCAAAACACAAGCGGACATTATGGTTTATTAGGAATGCATGAACGTACACGTCTAACAGGTGGCGTACTTGCAGTTGAATCAAATCAAAATGGCACATGTATTCAATTTATTGTCGGGAGACCATAATGATTCGTGTGATGATTACGGATGACCATTTAATTGTCCGCGAGGGGTTGCGATTGATTCTCGAAACAGCCGATGGCATTGAGTTAGTAGGTGAAGCGAAAGATGGGGCAGAATGTTTGGAATTGGTCAAGAAATTAAATCCGCAAGTCATTCTCATGGATTTGCAAATGCCACGCATGGATGGAATTACTGCAATTGAACATTTGCGAAAAGAATATCCTGAAATTGCAATTGTGATTCTGACAACTTACAACGAAGATGATTTGATGATTCGGGGATTGCAATCTGGTGCACGTGGATATTTGCTTAAAGATTCAAGCCGTGAAAATTTAATTGATACGATCCAAGCCGCCGCCAAAGGGGAAACCTTATTGAAGCCAGATATTTTGGCACGTGTATTATCTTCTAAAACTTCAATAAAAAAAGAAACAGCATCTCAAACAGAATCCGTTTTGACAGAACGTGAGTTAGAAGTTTTACAACTTGCATCACTTGGCGAACGAAACAAAGAGATTGCTTTCAAATTGGGGATTACGGAAAGAACGGTCAAAGCCCATTTGCAGAGTATTTATCAAAAGTTTGGCGTGGATTCAAGAGCGGCGGCAGTAGCAATCGCGGCACAAAAAGAGTTGTTAGAGAATTAAATAAAAAAATGACAGTCACTTTGTAAGTGACTGTCATCTTAAGTGTTTTATAAATTACGGCAATTTTGCAATCGCTTCAATTTCAATCCAGAATTTTTCATCTACCAAACCTGCAATCACTGTTGCACGAGCAGGGCGTGGCTCAGGAAAATATTCCATGTAAATTTTATTATAGGCTTGGAGATATTCAGGTTTGGTGATGTAAGTTGTTGCCTTGACTACATCTTTAAAATCACAACCTGCGGCGCGTAATATATTACCGAGATTCTCAATCACAAGTTGAGTTTGTTCTTCAATCGTTGCACCAATAGTGCCATCCGCTTTCATCCCTACTTGACCAGCGATAAATAAAAATCCTCCACTGACGATTCCTGGGGTATAAGGTCCAGAGGATGGGAAGATTGCAGTTTTCGTTTCAGACATGATGATTTCTCCTT
>DQGV01000123.1:0-3154 GCA_003524705.1 Anaerolineae bacterium
TAGGATGGCAACGGTGAGAGTGAAGAAATAAACACACTTACGCAAACGCAGAGAGCCGCCTAACCACAGGCGGCTTTTTTGTTATCAAAAATCAGACGATAGACAATAGACCATAGACCGTAAAACACTGTCCACCGTCTACTGTCTACGGTCTAACCAAAGGAGAATTATGCGTTCAGATACAGTCAAAAAAGGATTTGATAAAGCACCACATCGTGCTTTGCTTCGTGCCACAGGCTTGCAGGATGAAGATTTCAACAAGCCGTTTGTCGCAATCGTCAATTCGTATGTGGATGTGGTGCCAGGTCATGTGCATTTGCAGGATTTTGGCAAACTCGTCAAAGAGGCAGTTCGCGCGGCTGGATGTGTGCCTTTTGAGTTCAATACCATTGGTGTAGATGATGGCATTGCAATGGGTCACATGGGGATGAAGTACTCGCTTCCTTCTCGCGAGCTAATTGCTGACTGCGTGGAGACCATGATCGAAGCCCACAGATTTGACGCCATGGTCTGCATCCCGAACTGTGACAAGATTGTGCCTGGCATGTTACTTGGCGCAATGCGAGTTAACATCCCGACGATTTTTGTGTCAGGTGGGGCAATGAAAGCAGGCGTGACTCCCGAAGGCGAAACGATAGATTTGATTTCAGTATTTGAAGGTGTGGGGGCATTCTCAGCAGGCAAGATAGACGAAAAACGATTAATGACATTAGAAAAATTTGCATGTCCATCATGTGGTTCATGTTCTGGCATGTTCACAGCCAATTCAATGAACTGTCTCATGGAAGCATTAGGGCTTGCATTACCTTATAACGGCTCGGCTTTAGCAAAGACTCCGGAACGTGAAGCCTTAGCAAAACAAGCCGCGGCACAAATCACAACATTAATTGAACGCGATATCAAACCAAGAGACATTGTCACCGCCGAAGCAATTGATGATGCTTTTGCATTAGATATGGCAATGGGTGGTTCATCCAATACTGTTTTACACACATTGGCATTAGCAAACGAAGCAGGCGTAGATTATCCGTTAGAAAGAATCAATGCCGTAGCAGATAAAGTGCCACATATTTGCAAAGTGAGTCCAGCGGGTAAATGGCACATGGAAGATGTTCATCGTGCGGGTGGAATACCGGCAATCTTAAATGAAATTCAGTGGGGAACAGGTATGTTGCATTTTGACAGAATCACTGTAACTGGAAAAACATTAGGCGAATCCATTCAAGGTTCAGATATCAAAGATGAAGAAGTAATCAGAAGATATGACAATGCACATTCAAAACGCGGTGGTTTATCTATTTTATTTGGCAACCTTGCACCCAAAGGTGCAGTTGTAAAAGTTGGCGGTGTCAGTGAAGCTATGATGAAGTTTGAAGGACCTGCTGTTATTTTTGAATCACAAGATGAAGCCATGGCTGGAATTTTGGCGGGCAAAGTCAAAGCCGGTGATTGTGTTGTTGTGAGATATGAAGGTCCAAAAGGTGGACCGGGTATGCAAGAAATGTTATCGCCGACATCTGCCATTATGGGTCAAGGGCTTGGCGATAAAGTTGCATTAATCACTGACGGAAGATTCAGTGGCGGAACACGTGGCGCATGTATTGGTCATGTATCACCGGAAGCGGCATCAGGTGGTCCGATTGCGGCACTCAAAGCTGGGGATGTGATTCAAATTGACTTGGTGGCACGCAGTTTGAATGTCAAGTTAAGTGAAGCGGAAATTAAGAGTCGACTCGAAGCGTTGCCGGAGTTTAAATCTAAAACAACATCAAAATGGTTAAAGCGTTATTCACATTTTGTCACCAGTGCTGATACTGGCGCGGTTTTGGAATCATAAGGAGTAAGAATGAAATTAAAAGGTGCAGAGATTGTTTGGGAATGTTTGGTGCGTGAAGGTGTGGAAGTGGTGTTCGGTTATCCGGGCGGCGCCAACATGCCAATTTATGATGCGATGTTAAATTATCCGGTGCATCATGTTTTGGTGAGACATGAACAAGGTGCCGCACACATGGCAGATGGATACGCTCGTACTTCGGGGAAAGTTGGTGTGGCAATGGCGACATCTGGTCCGGGTGCGACAAATTTAGTAACCGGCATTTGTACTGCCATGATGGATTCTGTTCCAGTAGTTTTTATCACGGGTCAAGTTGCGGCACATTTAATTGGTGGTGATGCGTTTCAAGAAACAGATGTAACTGGAATTACTTTACCAATTACAAAACATAATTATTTGGTCACTCGGGCTGATGAAATTGCAGATACGATTCGGGAAGCGTTTTATATTGCACGTAGTGGACGACCGGGACCTGTGTTAATTGATATTTGTAAAAATGCTCAAGTTGAATCTTGTGAGTTTGAATTTCCAGAAGAAGTAAAGTTGCCGGGCTATCAACCAGTGACACATGCTCCACAAAATTTATTAGAGCAAGCCGTGCGATTAATTGAAAAATCAAAGAAGCCTGTTATTTTGTGTGGACATGGTGTGTTAATGTCTAAAGCGGAAGAAGAATTGATGCAATTCGCTGTGAAGACGCAAATTCCAGTAGCGAGTACATTGCTTGGTTTAGGTGCTTTTCCTGCTTCGCATGAATTAAGTTTAGGCATGATGGGTATGCATGGCGAAGTGCATACAAACTTAGCTATTCAAAATGCGGATTTGTTACTGGCTTTTGGTATGCGCTTTGATGACCGTGTAACCGGTACATTGAAAACGTATGCGCCGCGTGCCAAGAAAATTCATATTGAAATTGACCCATCTGAAATTCATAAAAATGTTTTTGTAGATGTGCCATTGGTTGGTGATTTGAAAAATATCGTCACCGATTTAATTCCATTGGTTGATGAATATGACCATGATGAATGGAAAGCAGAAATTAATTCATGGAAAGCCGAAGCAGATGCACGCAGTATTATGAATTGGGAAGATGATGGCAAATTATATGTAGCCCATTTGATTGCTGATATTTGGAAAGCAACCGATGGAAATGCGATTGTTTCAACAGATGTGGGTCAACATCAAATGTGGGCGGCGCAATATTACTTTTTAGAAAAACCGAATCGTTGGTTAACGTCTGGTGGGGCAGGGACTATGGGTTTCGGTTTACCTTCTGCGATTGGGGCATGGTTTGCGGCGAAAGACCAAGAGATTTGGGCA
>DQGV01000123.1:3393-3535 GCA_003524705.1 Anaerolineae bacterium
AGAGATTTGGGCAGTAGCTGGGGATGGTGGGTTTCAAATGACAGCCGCTGAATTAACTACAGCAGTTCAAGAAAATGCAAATGTCAAAGTGGCGATTATGAATAATCAATATTTGGGCATGGTGAGACAATAGATCGGAAGA
>DQGV01000474.1 GCA_003524705.1 Anaerolineae bacterium
GATATGGTGAAAATTATCATGTCACTGTTTGGGATTCGGCTTTGCACTTTGAACATGAACACGGACTTGCTGGTGCAATTGAAATGTGTAATGGTCAGGGAGTTTGTAGAAAAAGCAATGGAGTGATGTGTCCGTCATTTCAGGCAATTGGTGAAGAAGGTTTAAGTACAAGAGGACGTGCAAATTTGTTGCGCGAATTAATTCGCAGACCGAAGACAGTGGACGATGGACGGTCTACGGTCAATGGTCTTCCGTCTATCTTCGCATCCATAGATAAAAGCATTGTCACAAATGTTGACCTTCCATCACTTGAGACGATTGTTCCAGCAACTGTTGCAGAATTGCGAATGTTGAGTGGTGCTTCAAGTTTTAGAGCAGTTTTCAATGCTTCTGGACAATGTTCAGATTCAAGTAAGGTTTGCAATGTGCAAGTGGCACCGATTTCAAGGTCATTACCTTTTTTTGTAATCGAATCAAGTTTGAGGAGTTGTAAATCTACAACGGAGACAGAATCAGGTGTCCCCTTAGAAAGAAGCGTGCCTCCACCGAGTGGCACTGTGTTGGGTTGAGTCAAAAGAGTCAGGGCTTCATCTAATGTTTTTGGGCGATGATAGGTTGTAATCATATTTATTTCTCCAACTTTATTATACTAAGGCTTGGGTAATGTAATTTTAAATTGAACTGCTAGTAAGCGTAATGAGAAAACCACAAATGCGCCAGTGATGGATGCAATAAAGGCGTTGACTCGAAATATTGTCAGTGCGACAAATACGAATGTGCCGATGAATGAGCATGTGGCATATAGTTCTGTGCTGTGACGAAACACAATCGGGACGCGGTTGCTCATCATGTCGCGTAATACGCCACCGAATACACCTGTGATAACGCCCATCAAAATGGCGACAATCGGGTTGGCATTGATTTCAAGTGCATACGTTGCACCAAGGATGCTGAACATACTTAATCCAATTGCATCTGGCACGTTTAACATTTTGTTTGAAATATTATTGAGCCAATAAAAAGAAATGAGTGCTACAAAAAATGTAACAACGGATAAGAATGGATCAACCACCCAAAAGATTGGCGTGCGACCTAATAATAAATCTCGCACAGTTCCGCCACCAAATGCAGTGACGAATGCAATCGTCATTGCACCGACAATATCCATTTCATTTTTTCTTGCTTCGAGTGCGCCAGAAATCGCAGAGGCTGTGACTGCGATATAGGTGAGGATGAATAATATGTTTTCCATAAGAAAAAATGGGACGCAGATAAACGCTGACTTACGCTGATGTTTTGAAAAAGAAAATCTGCGTCCATCTGCGTTTTTCAGCGTCCAAAATTAATACCCACGTCTTGTGACTCTTATCTTTTGAATGATAGGAAATAAAACTCCAATTATCAAAAACAAAATTAACATACCAATCCCTGCGCCGGGTAGCACAATATTTGCAGGTGGAATCGGTGTAGCAGTTGGCGTGTTACTTGGCGTAACTGTAAACGTAGGCGTAAAAGTTAGTGTTGGCGTGTTGGTTGAAGTAAAAGTAGGTGAAGGTGTTTGAGTAGCAGTAGGCGTAAACGTATTTGTCGGCGTAAATGTAGATGTAATTGGTACAGGTGTAGCAGTTCTTCTATTGTTATCATTATCTTCATTTTCTTCTGTTGATGTTGCAGGGCAAGGTCCGCCTGCACCGTCACATTGTGCAAATGATTCACTTTGCGGATTGATAAACAATGCAAATAAAAAAATAAAAGCAATGAGATTAAAAACAATTTTTTGTTTCATATTAATCAGGATACACTTTCCAGCCCAATTCTTCAAGACGAGACAAATCAATTTGGTCTTTGGGCACATCAATGTGCAAACCGGTTCCTTCGGCTAATAGTTCATTGGTCTCTGCATCATACACGCCCGCCCATGCTTCCACAACGCGGGTTTTATTTTTACTCACTTTACCAACAAACTTCAATAACTTTCCAATCGGCACGTTTTTTCGATATTTCACTTCTAACTTTCCAGTAAACACAAAACGCGGATTATGCACATCCGCGCCCATGTGTGCCCGCCCAGTTAATTCATCTAAAACCGCCGCGACAATTCCACCATGCAAAACACCGGGATACCCCTGATATTTTTCATCTGCAACAAATTCTGTTTCAACCACACCTTCTTCTACTTCATAAAAACTTAAACGCAAACCAACAGGATTTTCCAATCCGCATATAAAACAATGACGTGAATTTGCTTGTTTAATTTTTTTCATGATGCAGATTATACTCTGGGATATGACTCATCCTAAAATTCTGATAACCCGCCTCATTCCTGATGCAGGCTTGACTCTGCTTCGTCAGCATTATCCACACTTTGACATTTGGACTCTCGACCTTCCAATGACTCGCGAAGAATTGCTCCAAAAATCAAAAGGCGTGGATGGTTTGTTATGTGCATTGACAGAAAAAATGGATGCAGAATTAATGGACTCAATTGGCTCGCAATTAAAAGTAATCAGTAGCATGTCCGTTGGCGTTGACCATATTGACATTCCAGCCGCGACACAAAGAAAAATTGCCGTTGGAAATACTCCGGGCGTTCTAACAGATGCTACAGCCGACCAAGCCTTTGCATTGTTACTCGCCGCCGCGAGACGAATCACCGAAGCCGAAAGATTTCTCCGCGCCGGTAAATGGCAAACATGGATTCCAAATCTTTTGCTCGGTGCAGATTTAGCAGGCGCAACTTTAGGAATCATCGGTTTTGGAAGAATTGGTCAAGCCGTAGCAAAACGCGCCCAAGGTTTTGACATGCGAGTCATTTGCCACAGCCCAAATGCAAAACCTGCTTATGGCGCAACCAAAGTTGATTTAGAAACTTTGTTGAAAGAATCAGATTTTATTTCTTTACACGTCCCACTTAAACCTGAGACAAAACATTTGGTGAATGCAGAATTTTTATCAAAGATGAAACCGAATGCAATTTTGATAAACACAACTAGAGGCGGAGTCGTTGACCAAACTGCTTTATACAATGCTCTCAAATCCAAACAAATCTTTGCCGCCGCATTAGACGTCACTGACCCTGAGCCTTTACCTATGGATTCTCCGCTTTTAGAATTGGAGAATTGTTTGATTGTTCCGCATTTGGGAAGTGCTACAAAAAAGACAAGAGATAAGATGGCTATCCTTGCAGTTGAGAATTTGATTGCAGGGGTTGAAAATAAAAAATTGCCGAATTGTGTGAATACTGAAATTTATTTATAAGAAGGTGACAGTTATCTTGTATAAACAGCCCAAAGCCAGAAAAGTGTTTATAAATCGCGCAGAGTCCTAAAATCCGCTGCACACTTTGTTAGTCGTTTTAACTCAATCTTTATGAGGCGCCTTTCTCAGAGCTAAGAAAGCTTGCTTAGCAACGCGCCACGGGATGGCATGCGAAATTATAGCAACTGGTTCATCCGGATACTGTGGACCACGCTTTTCTCGGGCCGCGGAAGAGAACATACGCAATGCCTGAAGCCATTCTTGCTTA
>DQGV01000468.1:0-1065 GCA_003524705.1 Anaerolineae bacterium
AAAAACGACATCTACAATTTCATCACCATCTTGCATACGTGAATCTAAGACGATGCCTTCACCCCACATGGCGTGGCGGATGCGAGTCCCAGCTTTGTATTGTGCTGAGGAAACAGTAGCAGGTTTCCCCGAAGAAGGAAGCGACCATTTTGTATCCAATGGTGCCCCACGAATGGAACGTCCAGTGCGCGTTTTGCCGACTAATAAATCAGATGGAATGTCATCAACAAAACGTGATGGATAGGTTTCTTCTGCCATGCCACGCCCACCGCGTTGAATGGCGCGAAGCAAATACAATCTATCTTTGGCGCGTGTGATGCCCACATAAAACAGGCGACGTTCTTCTTCCATTTGTTCGGGTTCATCAAACGAACGGCTGTGCGGAATCATTCCATCATCTAGCCCGACAATAAACACAACGCTATATTCCAAACCTTTGGCGGCATGTAAAGTTAATAATGTTGGCGCGTTTGAATCTGTAATCGTATCTTGGTCTGCAACGAGTGCCACATTTTCGAGAAACTCATCCATCGTGCGCGTTGAATACTCCATGGCAAGCCGTTTTAATTCTTGCACGTTTTCCCAACGGTCTAAACTTTCTTCCGAATTATCATCCACAATATATTCTTTGTAATTCACATCGCGCAAAATTCTGTCGAATAATTCTGGCACGGTTTCTGTTTTTGAGTAAGCAATCCAATTGGATAACAAACCGCCGAAATCTGATAACGGAATTGCGGCTCGACCTGTGAATGATTTGTAATGAGGAGACTCCGCGCCTCGTGCTAGATCCAACAGGATGGTTCCAGCGGAAACATTATTTTGGCGTGCCACCATGTGTAAGGTTGTGAGAGTCTTTTCTCCAATTCCTCGTGGTGGAATGTTGATGACTCTTCCTAACGCAGCTTCATCGGATGGGTTATGCACAAGCCGTAAAAATGCGATGACATCTTTTACTTCGCGTCGTCCATAAAACCTTTGTGCACCGACTAATTTATATGGAAGCCGTGCTTGTAAAAAGGCTTCTTCAATTAAACGAGACATGGCGTTGGTGCGATACATCAC
>DQGV01000468.1:1302-3685 GCA_003524705.1 Anaerolineae bacterium
TTCTTCAATTAAACGAGACATGGCGTTGGTGCGATACATCACAGCACAATCTTTTGGTTCAAATTCACCTGAAGCGACGAGTTGTGCAATCGTATCAACGACAAACGAGGCTTCACCAAAATCATCGCGTGCTTCGTAGAAAAATATTTTTTCGCCTGCGCCACGGTCACTAAATAATCTTTTCTTTCTGCGGTTTTGTGCGCGGTCAATCACGCCCATGGCTACATCTAAAATGTTTTGACGTGAACGATAGTTTTGTTCAAGCAAGACAGTTTGTGCATCAGGAAAATCTTGTTCAAAGCGGCGAATGTTTCGATAATCCGCACCACGCCATGCGTAAATGGATTGGTCAGGATCACCCACGCAAAAAATATTTTTATGGTGAGATGCTAAATGTTTTACTAATGCATATTGTGCAAGATTTGTATCTTGAAATTCATCTACTAACACATGCCGAAATCTTTGCGCATATTTATCTCGCACGGTTGGATTTTCTTCTAGTAGGCGAGCCGTGTAAACCAAAATATCATCAAAGTCTACAGCGTTGCTGGCAATTAATCTTTTTTGATATTCGGTATAGACTCTTTTTACAACTTCATCACGATAGGTGTTGATTGGGTAATCATCAGGAAAAATCAAATCATTTTTGGCGCGTGAAATAGCGGCATGAACACTGGATGCGCGATATAACTTTTCGTTCAAATTCATTTCACGGATGATGGATTTCACTAAACTTTGTTGGTCGTCTGAATCAAAAATCACAAAATTAGATTCGAGAGGTAGGTGTTCAGATTCACGTCTTAAGATACGTGCACAAATAGAATGAAATGTACCAATCATCATGCCTTCAATGGCTTGTTCGTTGATAATTGCTTTGACACGTTCTCCCATTTCTTTGGCGGCTTTGTTAGTAAAAGTCACCGCTAAGATTTGCCATGGCCTTATACCTTGATTTGCAATTAGATATACGATTCTTTGAGTCAATACACGCGTCTTGCCTGACCCCGGACCTGCTACTACAAGTACAGGTCCATCTTGCGCCGTCACTGCTTTTCGTTGTCCTGGGTTGAGTTTGTCTAAGAAATCCATAGCAGACATTATAAATGCTCTGTCAAGTTGACAGAGCATTTTGTAGGTCACGTTTTTAACGTAACAATATTCTATAAATTTATTTTGTCATGCTAAAAGTATGACTACACTTTAAGTTCAGAAGTGCAATTTGGGCAACGAGTTGCTTTGATGGAAATTGTTGTAAAACAATATGGGCAATCTTTGGTCGTTGGGTCGGCTGGTGGAGGGGCTTTCTTCATTTTGTTGGCTGTTCTAACAATTAAGAAGATAACAAAAGCGATCACGAGAAAATCAAAGATGGATTGTACGAAGGCTCCCCATTTGATAACGGCTTCTCCTAGTGTAAATATCTCTTCGCTGAGATTAATGCCGCCCATGATTAAGCCAATGAGTGGAGTGAGGATGTCGCCGACTAATGATGTGACAATTTTTCCAAAGGCTCCACCAATGATGACCGCAATAGCAAGGTCTAGTACATTTCCACGCGCAATAAACTCTCTGAATTCTTTTAGCATGTTGTGCTCCTTAACTTTTGATTTTTAAATTTTATGACTGAAAGAAGGGTGTGTCAACGATGTTGAAGAGGAGGAGATGTTGAGTTGGTGAAGCAGGTTGAAGGGTAAAAATGGAAGCGAAAAGATTAAAATTCTAATGAAAAACAGTTCTTTAGTAGGTTGTAAAACGTGTTTTGGGGGTTTATTTTGGAAAATACCTGACTATACACGTTAGTTCTAGAGTACTAGCGTTGACGTGAGTTGAGAATCAGGTATAATTTTCGAGCTTTTTCATGTGTGATAGAAGTTTCTACATTCCTTTAAGAAGGAGGTGGTGCGGTAAGAGATACTGATTGTTGTTTGTTGTCGTGTCTGTAAATCAAACCCTAAATTTTTCTTCTTGGAGGAGAAAACATGTTACGAAACCGATTGTCTATTTGGCTCGGTCTGTTGGTAATTGCCAGCATGATTCTTGCCGCCTGTGGCACTCCTGCCGCAGAAACTACTGAAGCACCTGCTACAGGTGAAACAGCTGAAGCCCCAACAGAAGCTGCAACTGAAGCACCTACTCCTGAGCCAACCACCCGTCAGGGCGCTTGGGTAGATGAAGTTGTGTTCTCTGAACAAGGTGATGAAGCCGCTGCTGTGGCTCAGTTACAAGCTGGTGATATTGATGTATATGCCGATGGCATTGCTGACCCCAACTTGTTCCAAACTGTTCAAGGTGACCCCAACCTTGCTTATTCAACTTCCTATGGTTTGTACTTTGAAATGTATTTCAACCCTGTTCAAACCTTTGCTGATGGTCGTTTGAATCC
>DQGV01000261.1 GCA_003524705.1 Anaerolineae bacterium
ATTGTCGTTATTGCGGCTTTGATGATTCTCGGACCAATCATCGGTAACGTCTTCAGCAAGATTAACTCCAGCCTCGGAAACGTGTAATTTTTACACAATTTGAAATAAAAAGCCTCGTCTCACGACGAGGCTTTTTATTTTTCATATATCCAAATCAGATTTTCTCTATCAAACGTAATCGCTTGCCAATTAGGCAGTTCACAAGCAACTGTTACAACCCTTGTACCCGCCTTTAATTCATTCCTTAATTTCTTATTCAGACGTTCCCCAAATTCAGATGTGAGATATGCAAAGACCACATCTGCCTGACTTAAGTCTGACTTAAAAAAATCTCGCGCTTCAATCCTGACATTCGACCTGATTCCACTGCGTAGGCAGTTTACCCAGCTGATAAAACACTGCACTGGACCAGCCTCAATCCCGACAGCATTTGCCCCAAATTCTTTCGCCGCAATGACAAGTACTTGTCCATGTCCACAACCTAGATCATAGAGGGTTTCATTCGGTTGCAGATTTGCCAACTCCAACGCCTTGCGGATTCTATCTGGGTGAGTAGAAATCGGCGGAAGCCCATACCATGCTGGCACAAGCACATACAGCAAGGCAATTATCAAAACGATGATTGCAAAAATAATTAAGAAAATTTGCATTAACTTCCTTTTTGCATTCTCCACAAAGCCAACAGACCTAAAATATTAAAACCCACTGCAATAATAGTCACTACTCCAAACCCAAATTGCTGATAAATATAAGCCGCTAAAAATGCTCCAATGGCACGCCCAATGGCATGGCCTGTGACATTCAACGATAACATCGTGGCTCGGGCGGATGGAACAAGTTCTGTCATTAAGGGAATATGACTGACCATCACATATTCAAATGTAATGTAAAACAAAAATAATCCAATCAATGCACCTGTTTGTGTTTGCCCAAGGATGGGGAGAAGAATCAAAGCAACCGCGTTCGTCACCAAGCCTAACGTAAGAGCGAGCGGTTTTCCTAATCGGTCAGTGGTTAGGGCGACTAATCCTTCTCCACTTAATTCTGAAATCCCAATGACTGCTGAGGCTCCTGCAAGTGCAATAATTTTTAATCCAAAAGAATCTTCGAGCCAGACTCCAAAAATTACATTGACCAATTCATTGGCGGCGCTGGCAAACAATGCGATTGAAATTCCAATGATGGCAGTTTTGGATGAAAACACTGCTTGAAAACCTTCACGCGAATTCATGACAGGTTCATGGTGGGAATCTTCTTTGGGGACGATTCGCCACACAATAAAAAATGCCAAAAGCCCCAGTAAAGTAAAAAGTGGGAATGGTGCCGACCAACCATAACGGTCTATTAAGAAGCCGACGAGTGGAATTCCAAAAATAAAAGCAAATGACCAGGCTACTTCAGTGACTGCTAACGCCGTGCCACGTTTATGATATGGAATACGGTCACCAAAATAGGCTTGCATGGAAGGGTCAAAAATAAATTTACCAACCATTGCCAACATAAGCGCAATGGCTAAAGTCCAAAACGATGGATAAATTGCAACGATGAACATACCGAAAATAAAAATGGAAATCCCCATCAACATGCCAAATTTTCTACCACGCCTATCTGCAATGGGTGCAAAGAATGGACTCAATGCACCAACCAATGAACGAGCTGTCATTAACAATGAAAAGGTTTGTAGTTCTACACCAACGCCACGCGCAAAAACCGATAAAAATGGATAGACCATTCTGTGAGCCGAATTGAGAATGGTACGCAATAACATGAAGATAATGAGTTGAATTCGCATTGATTTTATTTTCCAATAAGTGAGATGAGGTTGAATTGTAACCTTCTCTTTATTTTATTGCATGAATACTTGACAATTGTTGCATGTGTAAAATACACTCAATTTATGCCACACGAACCTACACCTATCCAAGAATGGCACGCGTTAACCAGCGAGCAAGTTCTACAACATTTACAAGTCCATGATGAAGGCTTGCATACTGAAGAAGCCGAAAAAAGACTTAAGCATTATGGACCGAATCAATTGCGTGAAGCCCCTCGCCCGAGCTTTTGGGCGTTGATGTGGCGTCAGCTAAGTAGTTTTGTTGTACTTTTATTAATTATTGCTTCAGCGGTTTCGGCACTATTAGGGGATTATGTTGAAGCGATTGCAATTATGTTGATTGTAGTTTTGAATGCGGCGTTAGGTATTGTTCAAGAACAACGCGCCGAACAAGCACTTGCCGCATTGAAAAAACTTGCCGCGCCAGATGCACAAGTGATTCGTGATGGCGTGCGAAAATCAATCCCTGCTTATAACTTGGTGCCGGGCGATATTGTTTTTCTTGAAGCGGGAAATTTTATCCCAGCTGATTTGCGTTTGTTAGAAGCAATCAACTTGCAAGTGGAAGAAGCATCATTAACAGGTGAATCATTACCTGTTCAAAAAAATGCCGCCACTGTTTTAGATAAACAAGTTCCACTCGGTGATAGAAAAAATACTGCATTCATGGGAACCGTTGTTACATATGGTCGAGGACGTGGCGTTGTCACTGATACGGGCATGTTGACTCAACTGGGTCTGATTGCCACTATGCTTCAAAATGTTGAGACCGAAGAAACGCCGTTACAAAAAAGATTGAATCAACTTGGCAAGTCATTAAGCATTGTGTCGTTGATTTTGGTTACAGTTGTTTTTGCAGTTGCTTTAATCAACAATACAAATATTGATTTACTCTTCAATGCGCCGGCACAATATTTTGAAACCTTTGCCGAACAAATTACAGAAGTTTTTATTATCGCCATTAGCTTAGCCATTGCAGCTGTGCCAGAAGGTTTACCTGCCGTTGTGACCATTTCACTTGCGCTGGGTATGCGCGAGATGATTCAACGTCATGCACTCATTCGCAAACTTTCTTCTGTTGAAACACTTGGCTCTGCTACTGTGATTTGTTCTGATAAAACCGGCACGTTGACTCAAAATGAGATGACAGTCACGCGCCTCTGGGCTGACGGGCAATTTGTTTATGTCACTGGAACAGGGTACGCACCTTTCGGCGAATTTCAAATTGACGATAAAAAAATTAACGTAGAAGATTACCCAACTATTCTTTCTACACTTTGGCTTGGATTATTAAATAATGATTCACTCATTGAAACAACAGGTGAACATGAATCATCCAAAACATATCGCATTGTTGGTGACCCAACTGAGGGTTCATTGTTAGTTGCCGCGGCAAAAGCAGGAGCGGTTCATTTAGACATCAAAGAGGCGTATCCGCGTGAGAATGAAATCCCGTTTGATTCAGAACGCAAACGTATGGTCACGATTCATCACGTCAGTGACACGAATGCGAATGACTTATCTCCATTTCATGCGCATGGAGAACAAAATCAAGATTTCGATTTAGTCGCTGTAAAAGGTGCACCTGATATTGTTCTCAATTTATGCACAAAGTATCTGAATCAAAACGGCGAACCTGTTGAATTAAGTCCAGAAGCGAAAAAGAAAATTTTTGATGCGAATGATGTCATGGCACATGATGCTTTGCGCGTGCTCGGCTTTGCCTATCAAGTAGTAGATGATGTTCCGGATAACCCTGAAGATATCAAAACCGAAGATGTAGAAAAAGATTTAATTTTTGCTGGCTTGGTCGGTATGATTGACCCACCGCGAGAAGAAGTAAAACCTGCGCTTGAAAAAGCGCGTGAGGCTGGTATTCGGACTGTCATGATTACAGGTGATTATCCTAATACTGCCAAAGCGATTGCAGAATCAATTGGTTTGTTACGCCCCGGCAAAAAAGTAATGACCGGCGCGCAACTAGATGAAGCCAATGATGCTCAACTTATCAATGCTATCAAAGATACAGATGTATTTGCACGTGTTTCGCCTGAACATAAAATGCGTATTGTAGATGCGTTACAAGCGAATGATGAAGTGGTGGCGATGACCGGTGATGGAGTGAATGATGCGCCTGCTATCAAACGCGCCGATATTGGCATTGCAATGGGAATCACTGGCACAGATGTTGCCAAAGGCACTGCTGATATGGTGCTAACCGATGATAATTACGTCAGCATTGTTGCCGCAGTGGAACAAGGCAGAGTGATTTACAGCAACATTCGTAAATTTGTTTTCTTTTTACTTTCATCAAACATTGCTGAAATTATGATTATCTTTTTAGCAATCGTAGCAGGTTTACCTGCCCCATTAACTGCGATTCAAATTTTATGGCTCAACCTTGTTACAGATGGCGCGCCAGCCCTTGCTTTGGCAATGGAAAAAGGCGACCCCGATATTATGGAGCAAAAGCCGCGTACAAAAAATGAACCGATTGTGAATCGCTCCATGGGCATTGGAATTATTGTGCAAACATTTGCACAAACGGGTGCAGTGTTAACTGCTTTTATCATCGGCTTGAGTTGGCATCTAGAAGCAGGAGCAAGCATCCCCGAAGGAACAAACGTTTTGTCTTATGTCTTAAATCATGATTGGCGTGGCGTAGATGTCCAAATTGCGGAGACGATGGCATTTGCGACATTATCACTTGCGGAATTATTCCGCGCGTATACCGTTCGTTCAGAACGCGCCTCTCTCTTAAGGGTCGGCATTTTCTCCAACCGCACCATGCAATACGCTTTTGGCTTTTCTGCTATTTTGTTGATTTTGGTTTGTTCTGTTCCATTTTTACAACCGATATTTAATACAAA
>DQGV01000399.1 GCA_003524705.1 Anaerolineae bacterium
ATTTGCACCGCCCAAGTTCCCACTCCGCCCGAAGCGCCATAAATCAAAACTTTTTGATTGGATTGAATCTGACCTTTATCTTTGAGACCTTGCAATGCTGTGACAGCCGCCATCGGAACAGCCGCCGCTTCTTCAAACGTAATTTGAGTTGGTTTTGCTACCAAAGCATTTTCTTTCACCGACACGTACTCCGCAAACCCGCCCCAACCGTTTGCAGAAATATCCCCAAAGACTTCATCACCAACTTTAAATTCTTTTACATCTTTTCCAACCGCTTCTACTTGACCTGTAATATCTGCGCCGAGAATTTTTTTCTTTGATGTGAAACCGTTTTCCAAACGAATCACAAACGGACTGCCTTTCAACATATACAAATCCGCGCGGTTGATAGATGAGGCTTTGACTTTCACTAACACTTCGTCATCTTTTGGAGTCGGTTTTGCTACTTCTTCAAGTTTTAATTCATCTGGCGAGCCGTATTTGTGATAAACCATTGCTTTCATAAACTATTCCTCAGTGATTTTTTAGTTGAATATTTTACGAGATAACGGAGGAAAAGTTGCATAAGAACTAATGAAACTGTAATCTCGTTTCTCATTATCTCATTTCTTTTCTAGTTATAATACCTGCATGGATTTTTTCGTATCAAAAGACGGGCTGACCCGCGCTACCCCCGAAGAAACAAAAATTACGAATCTCACAGCCAAGCCTCGACCTGATGGTCGGCGGGTGTTGGTTAACATGCAAATTACTCCGTTTCAAAAAAGACCAAGTCTTGAAGTCAAGTTACAAAATGCAAATGGGGAAGAAGTTGCTTCTACAAATATTCTTGAAACATTGGGATTCAAACTTGAATTTACCATGCACATTCGAGGTGAGATTCAAAATCCGTACACGTTGATTGCAAAATTGTATTATCTTGAAGGTCCAAGTGCAGAGCCATATACAATTACTTTCGATGTGCATCCATCATCTGAACCTGATGTTGAAAATTTCCCTGAATAATTGATATTTTATGTTTTTCTTTGTTAATTCCCAGCGTTTGAAAATTTTATATCTTTTCTTAATCGCCAGCCTTTTACTTTCGGCTTGTAACCAGTCGAGTCAAAATGCCACGCCGACAGAATTCGTCCCTGAGATAAATGTTGAGGAAACAGAAGCAGTTATCCCCGAAAGTAATGGAAGCGATTTTGTATTTTTATCCATTGAAGAAAATGGATATGCTCATCTGTTTTTATATCATCCACAAAATTATCCATTGACTCGTATTACAACAGGTGAGTGGAATGATATATCGCCAGCATTGAGTCCTGATAAAACTCAACTTGCATTTGCATCAGATCGAAGTGGCTTTTGGGATTTGTATGTGATGGATTTGCAAAATGGCGAAGTCACTCAAGTTACAAATTCAAATGAATATGATTCTGCGCCGTCGTGGTCGCCAGATGGTTCGTTTTTGGCGTATGAAACATACATCAATGACAATTTAGAAATTGCTGTGGTGAATGTGACCGATGGTGAAGTGATTCAATTGACGTATGATTCCGCTTCAGACCATACGCCAACTTGGGCGCCGGATGGTCGGCATATTGCTTTCATTTCAACACGCGGTGGTGACAGTGATGTGTGGCTAGCAGATTTAGATATTGCTGGCGATGAACGTTATCAAAATTTAAGTAATACGCCGTTTGCTTCTGAGAATTATCCCGTTTGGAATTTTGATGGCTCGCAATTGTTATGGAGTTCAATTTCTCAAACTGTTGGTTTTAGCGGATTGTATGTTTGGGATGCAAATGAACCAAATCGTGCCGCGCAATGGATTGGTGATGGTTATATCGGCACATGGAATGAAAATGCGAGTCAAGTGGTTGCAGTGGTGAGTGCGCCGAATCAATACTTCCTCACTTCGTATGATTTGGAAGGAAAAGTTTTACAATCATCACTTCCTTTAAGCGGGCGAGTGCGTGGAATTGCTTGGGGAAATGCGGAATTATCAAACCCATTACCTGATTCATTTTTGCAGGCGGAAAATGTAGACCCAACGCCGTTATGGTCGCCGATTGTTACGCCCGGCGCAGAAGTTCCAAACCAGAGATGGTATGTGGTGAATATTGAAGATGTGCAGGCACCATTTCCACAATTGCATGATTTGGTAGATGAATCATTTAATGCGTTACGAACACGAGTCATTATTGAAACAGGTTGGGATGCGTTAGCAAGTTTAGAAAATGCCTTTGTTCCACTTACGACAAGCCTTGAACCTGGTTTTGATAATGATTGGTTGTATACAGGTAGAGCCTTTGCAATTAATTCGTTGATGGCAAATGCGGGTTGGATGGTGACTTTGCGTGAGGATATTGGCTCGCAAACGTATTGGAGAATTTACATTCGTGCCAGCGTGCAAGATGGTTCATTGGGCGAACCGATTCATAACGCGCCATGGAATTTGAATGCGAGATATGATTTAGACCCTGTCACATACGAACAAGGTGGTGAATATTCACTTGTGCCATCAGGTTACTGGATTGATATAACGTCATTGGTATCTGCGTATGGATGGGAGAGATTGCCATCATTACCAAATTGGAGAACATATTACAAAGGCGCAAGATTTTCTACATTTGCTTTGACAAGTGGATTAACTTGGTACGATGCCATGAAAGAGTTATATCCACCCGAAGCATTAGCCACACCGACAAGAGTTTTCGCGCCAACATTAACTCCGACGCCGACGGCAACATTTACATCAACACCAAGACCAACACGCACGCCTCGTATCACATTTACGCCTTCATCTACACCTACGATTACGCCTTTGCCTTCAATCACGCCTACGCCACCGACGGTGATTCCGTAATGCTAATGGGTGCGTCGCGCTTTTTGATGTTAGCAATATTCTAAGTTTAGAAACGCGACGCACTCTTTCAATTTACTATATGAAAAAAAATTCCTCGATACTTTTATTTATCTTTATATTATCTGCTTGCTCAAATGCAGTGACAGACTCAACTCCAACGGCAGTGATTGCTGAGGTTGAGAATCAAGTTGAAGCCACGAATGAGGCGGTGGTTTCTCCATCACCTGAACCATTTCAATTTAGTCTTCCAACGCCGGGGGCAGAACCTATCACAGGTTGGCGCCCGCCTTTGTATCCTGTGCCATGGGCAATTGCTCCGTATGACCATTTCTTTTTTACACGTCCCATTGCGGCTGACCAAATCAATTGGCCCATTGCAGATTATCGTTATGGTGGTGTGTTTTTTGGAAGAAATATTGTGCATACTGGCGTAGATATTCCATCACCCGAAGGCACACCCATTATGGCGGCTGGACCCGGCACAATTGTTTGGGCTGATTGGGGTTTGTTTGCTGAAACGCCCGGCAATCAAAGTGACCCGTATGGTTTAGCAGTTGCCATTCGACATGATTTTGGTTACAACGACCAGCAACTTTATACAATTTATGCACACATGAGCATGATGAGTGTAATCGTTGGGCAACATGTAGAGACTGGAGATATCATCGGCTTTGTGGGTACAACTGGCGCAACGACAGGTCCGCATGTGCATTTTGAAGTTCGTATGCCGAATAATTCATTTTTCTACACATACAATCCAGAGTTGTGGATTGCTCCGCCACAAGGTTGGGGAGTATTAGCCGGGCGCATCATGGACTCTAAGGGCGAACTGCTTCAACAGGTGGAAGTGACTGTTTCGCCTGAACAGGGTGGACGGACATTCACAATCCGTACTTATGGCAAAGGTGGGGCAGTTAACCCAGACCCATATTATCAAGAAAACATGGTACTTGGTGATTTACCCGCCGGGATATATAAAATTACTTTTCGATATGAAGAGAAACGCGTGCAAACTTGGGTAGAGATTTTCCCCGGACAAGTAAGTTACTTTACGTTCAAGGGTGAGCATGGCTTTGATTCCACACGCCCGCCCGCCGCAACTTTGGATTTTGTGCCTTTAGATTTGCCTGCTACGCCAACGCCTCAACCATGACCTGAAACCTCATTTTTCCCTCTTGACGAGCAGAACATCTGTGCTATACTCGCTTTACACTTAATTTCCTTAACCCTTTGCGAACTTTTATCCTTCGTGGTTAAGTGACCCTATACATAAAATGGAGAATAAAAATGGCTAGAAAACGTGCTTCCGCTGAACAACCTGCTCAAAATACAAATATAGATTCCGCCAAACAAGCCATGCTTGATAAGGCTGTGGGCGACATCCTCAAAAGTTATGGTGAAGGTGCCATCATGCCGCTTGGTAAAGCGCATGGCATGGTGACAGAAGTCTTCCCAACAGGCTCACTTTCATTAGATATTGCATTAGGCGTGGGCGGTATCCCGCGTGGACGCATCACCGAAATTTATGGTCCAGAATCTTCTGGTAAAACAACGTTATGTCAACATGTGGTTGCTGAAGCCCAAAAAATGGGTGGCACTGCCGCATTTATTGATATGGAACATGCCCTTGACCCAGTCTATGCCGCACGTCTTGGCGTTGACATTGATAATTTGTTAGTCTCCCAACCTGATACAGGTGAACAAGCGCTTGAAATCGTAGAAACACTTGTGCGTTCGGGTGCAGTAGATGTCGTCGTAATTGACTCTGTTGCCGCACTTGTACCACGTTCCGAAATCGAAGGTGATATGGGCGATGCCACTATGGGTGTGCAAGCTCGTTTAATGTCTCAAGCACTTCGTAAATTAAGCGGCGCGATTAGCCAAACCAAAACTGCTGTTATTTTCACAAATCAACTTCGTCAAAAAATTGGCGTCATGTTTGGAAATCCCGAAACAACCACAGGTGGTCAGGCATTAAAATTCTATGCCTCACTTCGTTTGGATGTTCGTCGTATCCAATCAATCAAAGTCGGTGAAGAAGTTATCGGTAATCGTACTCGTGTCAAAATTGTTAAAAACAAAGTTGCGCCTCCGTTCCGCACTGCTGAATTTGACATCATGTTCAACGAAGGCATTTCCAAGAGTGGTGATGTTTTGGATTTAGCAACCAAGTTTGAAGTCATCACGAAGCGTGGCGCATTTTTCTCCTATGGCGATATTCGTATCGGTCAAGGACGTGAAAATGCAAAAGATTATCTACGTTCCAATCCTGATTTGATGAATGAAATTGAAAGCGTCATTCGTCAAAAAGCGTTGAGCGGTGAAATTGCACTTCCGCTTGATATGGGTGAAAGTGCTGATGGTGGCGGCGGTGACGCAGGTGGCGGCGAAGAAGAAGCATAAAGTAAAATTAATGGACACGATGTCGTGTCCATTTTTTATTATGAGATACAAACGCTTCATTCTTACCTTCAACCTGATTCTGTCATTCATCATTCTCTCCGCCTGTGCTGAGCAGACTACACCTACGCCTTTTCGCCCGCCAACTTCGATTCCACCTACTCAAATTATTTTTACATCAACACCTATTCCAACTATTGTTTCTATTACCGAAACACCAACGCAACAAATAATTTTTACACCAACTGAAAATATTTGTACAAATGTGTTATCTTTTCTTGATGATGTAACCGTAGAAGATGGAACATCTTTTTTACCAAATGCACAAATTGATAAGCAATGGCTCATCCAAAACGATGGAACTTGTGATTGGGACTCAACCTATAAACTTCAATGGGTAGGAGGTGACCCAATGTCTGCAAATACAACACAGGCTTTGTATCCTGCACGGGCAGGAACACAAGCAACAATTAGAATCATATTCACAGCCCCAACAGAAATTGGAGAATACGAATCCGCTTGGCAAGCCGTTGACCCTGATGGTAATTTTTTCGGCGATTTGATTTTTATACAAATTGTAGTGACTCAATAGGAATTTTGATTTGACAATCGAGCAATTAATTATCTTCGGCACACTTCTCTTAACCCTCATCCTTTTCATTACAGGTCGCTGGCGTTATGACGTTGTAGCATTGCTTTCGTTGGTCATTGTCACACTCACGGGGCTTGTAGAGGCGGAGCAAGCATTTTCAGGGTTCAGCAACCCAGCTGTCATCACCGTTGCGGCGGTGTTAGTTATCAGCCGCGGATTGCAAAATTCTGGAATCGTAGAAATAATCGGTGGTTGGTTATCAAATCTCAAAGGCGGAATTTCCACGCAAGTTTTTGCGCTTTCAGGGTTTGTGGCGTTGCTTTCAGCCTTTATGAATAATGTTGGCGCATTGGCATTGCTGTTACCTGTTGTAGTGAAAATTTCTCAAACGAAAAAA
>DQGV01000493.1 GCA_003524705.1 Anaerolineae bacterium
TTGTAAATAGAAAGCACTGCCTTTCCCAATTTCACTTTCTACCCAAACTTTTCCGCTATGGCTTTCTGCAATCGAATGCACAATTGCCAAACCTAAACCAGAGCCGGGCTGAGCGCGTGCTTCGCGTTGTTTACCACGATAAAATTTTTCAAATAAACGTGGTAAATCTTCAGGCGGAATACCAATACCAGAATCTTTGACCACAAACGTTAAGTGATTCGGGTCAGATACAGTGCGGATAATCACGCTTCCATTTTCAGGGGTATATTTGATTCCGTTTTCAACCAAATTGTACACAGCCTGATGCAGAAGCGCTTGGTCGGCTTCTATGGCGTGAGGCATATCTTTGGCTAATTCTAATTGTAGAGAAATATTTTTTTGCATGGCTTGTAAATGCAAGGCGCTCGTCACACGTTCAACCACATCTAAGACTGTCACATTTTCTACTTGTAAACCCACCCCAATTTCAATACGACCTAAATCTAATAAATTATTCACCAAGCGAGACATATTCTCAACGCCTGTGATAATTTTTTTCACATAACCATGCTGTTGCTCATTCAACTCACCTGCTGAATCTAACATAGTGGCATAACCGCGCATCAAGGTTAATGGTGAACGCAAATCATGGCTAACCGTCGCTACAAATTCAGATTTCATCGTATCCAATTCTTTGAAGTATGTCACATCACGCATAATGCATACCCGCCCAATTTGTTTGCCTTCCACCATCACCGGTGACGCAGTAGCTAAATAGGTTCGTTTATCGGCTAAAACAATTTCGGCTGATTGTTTTTCAGAAGTTGTACTTTGCAATAAATTAACCAACGGTTTGAGTTTGATAACTTTTTCTGTTTCAACACGAGAGCGAGCATCATCATCTACATTTGGACCAAGCGCGGCGGCGGCGGCAAAGTTTGCCAATAACAAACGATTGCGATGGTCTGTCACCAGCACCGGATCAGGCGTCGAATTAAGAATCGCTTCGAGTTGGCGGCGACTGGCTTCCACGTTAAGAAAGAGATGCGCATTCGCAATTGCCAAAGCCGCTTGCCCAGCCAGAGTCGTCACAAAGCGCACATCTGAATCAGAAAATTTTCGTGGCTGTTCATAACCCGCCCAGACCACACCATAATAACGATTCTCATGGCGCAATGCCACTGCTAACAATGCCAGCGGTTGCGGCTTGGTTGGGTCTAAATCAATTTCACGTGAGCGCGTGAGATTCGGTAAAACAATTTTTTGCTGGCTTTGCGCCAATTGTAAAATTTGTTCATCAAAATGCGCATACAATTCACCCGCATCACCCAATGCAAAACGAGATGGCAATTCAACATACGTATCGGGCAAAACTTCTGGAGATAACGCCACACGCACAGAATTTGCACCTGTGGAAAGAATCGCTTCTAAGACAGGCTTGACTGCATCTTGCATTTCCAAACTAGATGCCACACCTTGACTCACTTGCAATAGGCGATTAATTTCTTCCAAACGTGATTGCAAACTAGAACGCATCTGTTCAAACGCCCGCCTGAGTTGTGCCACCTCATCTTCACCTTTCACCTGAAGCGGATGGTCTAACTGACCTTGTGCAATGCGATTGGCTTCTGTTGCCAAACTTTGCAAAGAACCAGTGACCACTCTCAACCCCACACGTAATGAAATCATAGCAATCACTGCCAATACAATAATCATCACGGCTAATGGCATGGCAATATTCAAAGCAATTTGTTGCGCACGTTGAGCAGGGACTTTTAACACAATCGCCCACGGACGACCAAACACGGGTTGGTAATACACCATTTCACGGGTACCGTCTGGAGCGGTGTCATCATAGAAAAATGCTTGACTACCTTGTTGACCGTTATAGGTAGATAAGGATTGCGTTGTATCAGAATGATATAACATCTGATTTTTTTCATTCAACAACATACCCGTCCCACCTAAATCATTCATGTTATTGAGGCTATCAATTAATGGCAAAGTTAACGGGTTTGATTCAAGGGAAGTGCGCCCGATTAAGATTCGTTCCACTTGACCAGTAGAATCTACAATCGCTACCATAAACGAAACACGAGCGCTTTCTTCTGTGTTTGTCGGTGTAATAGAATAAATTTGAGTCAACACACCGTTTGTGGCTAAGAAAATTCCTGAATCTTCATCAGGATACAAACGAAATGTAGTTGAATCAACAGGCGGGTAAATTGCTAATACGTCTTTGTTGTTTGCATCTAATACAATAAATTGGTCAAAATACGGTACGGCTTGAATGCGCGAACCAATAATTGACCTTAATTCATCATCTGTGGCTTCCAGCAAACGTGGATCGGATGCAAGTTGCACCGCCAAGTTTTGACCCGTCTCTAAAAAGAATGGAACACTTTGCGATGCCGATTCGCCTGCGCTGGATAATCTATCTTCCAATAATTCACGTGCGGCACGTCCTGCCACAATCCAATCGCCGATTAGCAAAGTGAGCAATAACATCAAAATAAATGCACCGACTGCAAATAAAAATCTAGACTCTAAACTTTTTTCACCCGGCGAAGGTTGTAAGGCTTGTTTGCTTCCCCAACGGGCTGGGAATGCAATTGAAATTAATTGCGCAAACAAACCACCTATCAACATTTCTCCACCAAATGCCAAAGTGATAACCCCCAAATTGCTAAGTGCAAAATCTAAACGTGCTGTAATCGGTGTCGCATCTACACCCCACTGAGTGAATAAGGCACTCAAGACATAAAACAAAGCGTGAATCGGAATCAATAACAACGCCCCAAACAAGGGCTGGCGTAACAATGTATAAGCACGAGTTCTATATCTTTGGCGCGTGGTAAAAGAAAAACAAACTGCTAAAAATGCAAGTTCTATAATTGAAAATAAAGAATAACTATCCCATGCGCCACGTATTAAACCGGCAAATGCCCCCAACAAAGCGGCGGGAAGTGGTCCCAACATGCCACCGCCAAGCAACCATGGGATAGCAGAAAAAATCATCAAGGCTGAGCCCGGTGCATCCGCGGGCAAATCAGGTAGAGGCCGGGCTGAAGCGGAAGTAAATCTTAAACCGATGAATAAAGTTGTAACTGGAATCAAAACGAAGAGTATGATAAATAATCCCCAACTCATTTGTGTGTTCGCGCGTTGGCGAATCAAAATGAAAATCAAAGCCGCTAACAACAAAACCCACACGACCCAGCCTACTGGTGTGGGCGGCGCGGGAAATGGGATGCCTGCGAGGAGGGTGACGATGAATTCCATTTTGATAAATTATAGCCCTAAATATTGGCGGGCGATTTACAAAAATATTAGTTTAGAGAAAAAGCAAGAAGAAGAAAGAAACTTCCTACTATCAGGAATATTCCCCGCGATATTTTTCTGGCAGGAGATTTGCCAACGCCGCCATGATTTGACTCGTTCCTTCACGAACCGCTTCTTGCCTCGTGGAAAATTGATTCGCCAAGTGAAGCATTTTTCCAACCTTGATATTTACTTTGGCGCGTTTGAGGCGTTTGAGGCTTCCATACACATTTTCATTTTCTGTACCTGTAACAGTAATAGGCAAAACTGGCGCACTAGATTTATATGCCAAAAATGCCGCGCCACCACTGCCTTCTTCTAACGCGCCTGTTAGTGAATATCTACCTTCTGGTGCAATGATGATGATGCGGTTTTCTGCTAAACCATCTAAGGCAGATTTGATTGCGCGAATATCGGCTGTTCCACGATGAAGCCAAATCATGCCATACCAATCCATTAATTTTCCTAAAATCGGCAAATCATATAATTCGATTTTTCCTAAGGCATCCGGCGGATTCGGTAATTGCGAAACCACAGCCACTGCGTCAGCATCACCAATATGATTGATGACAATTAATAATGGACCTGTTTTGGGGAAATTTTCCATGCCCTCTACGTTGATGTTCAAACAAAGATTTGCTGTCAGTTTTACAATGCAATTGTGACCAAACCAACGAAAAAGTTTGCGTGCAAATGTGAGTTTGGGTAAACGTACAAGTTCAGGCTTCCAGATTTCGGTTATTGGTTTGGGCTCAGTCATGATTTGTCACCCTGAGTGAAACGAAGGGTCTCTATCATAATGTCTGAGATTCTTCGCCACAAAAGCAAAAAACGTGGCTCAGAATGACATTACAAATTTACTTACACAATTCCAGCACTTTTGCAAACACTTCATCGGCGTTGGGTTCATCCGTGTTGATTATCACTGCATCATCCGCTGGGCGAAGTGGAGCAACAGCGCGTGTGGAATCAATATGGTCGCGTTCAATCATCTTTTTCAAAATCTCGTCATAATCTGCTTTTTCACCACGCGCAATGACTTCATCATAACGGCGTTTGGCGCGTTCTTCGGCACTGGCATCTAAATAAATTTTCAAATCTGCTTCGGGTAAGACGACTGTGCCAATGTCTCTGCCGACCATAACGACTTTGCCACGTAAACCAATTTCACGTTGTTTATCTGATAAGGCTTTGCGAACCCCTGCATACGAAGAAATTAATGAGACATTTGATTCCACTTCGCTAGAACGCATATCCCACGTCACATCTTTATCACCAATCAACACATCACACGGACGACCATCACTTTTGGAAGCCGGGCGAATATCAATATGTGTGCTTTGCGCCATTTGGGTAATCAGTTCTTCATCACGAACATCCATATCGTGATGTAATGCCACCCATGTAACAGCACGATACATAACGCCGGTATCAAAAAATAAATAGCCGAGTGTGTCGGCAAGTTTTCTGCCAATGGTAGATTTGCCGGATGCGGCGGGTCCGTCTAGTGTGATGATGGAGGGGGGAGTTTGTGTCATGTGATGGATTATAAGTTAATAGTAGTCAGTTATCAGTAATCAGTTATTTATCTACGAATAAATCATCT
The DNA here is from genome assembly GCA_003524705.1 of Anaerolineae bacterium. The sequence continues at coordinate 4,907 of DQGV01000493.1, forward strand.
CTTGCCCAAAGGATAATCGATTCGCCAGCGTAAGAAATTTCTCGTAAGGTAATCCAACGCACCCAAACATCAAATGGAGAGACATGCCATAAATAAGTTTGTCGCCAATTGAAATCTTGTCCGCGATAAGCCGCCATTAGTGCAGGATTATTTTCAAAACGAGTAATGACAATATCTGGCGCTGTGGTTGCATCTAGAGTTTCTACAATTTGCACATCATGTTCGCGCAAAGCCCATGCTAACGCAGGTGAATCAAGCCCGGCGATTACGACCGAAGCGGAATTATCATCACCTGTATAAAATTCTGAAACTTGTTGTGCTGTCTCACGTAATAAATGTGCTTGCGCAGGAATTGAAGGTTGCCACCAAAGTTCGGGGGCGTTTTGTCCGCGTAAGCCAGCCGCGCCAAATGTGCCACCTAATGTGAGTGCACCTAATGCAATCACAAAGCCCCACACACCACCAATGCGAGCCGTGCGTGCTGACCAACCTGCGGCAACGAGTAATAAACTCAATGCCAATAAAACAAGCGAACCGAGCAACATCCAAAAACGCAAACCATATTCTCTTGAGTCGGCTGGGAACCAAGTCATGCCAGCGAAGCCAAGCCATGCAAAGACCCAGATGAAAACAGTTAAGAATGTGACGCCTGCAATTTCGCTTCGCTCTTCGGGAAATATGTTGAATGCACGTGCGAGTTCTAATGCCGCCAAAGCATTGAGCGGAATTAATACCCATACCAAATCTGTGATTTGGCGAGCGGGCAAAAAGATGACGAGTAATAATGCAACTAACATCCAAATGGTTAAAAAGATAATCTTTTTGATGTTATTGAGGATGCCACGCACAATGGCGAATAGAGCCAGTATGAATGCGAGTGGTTGATATATCAATATTGAAATTAATATCATGCCCCAAGTTGTTTCTGATGTGTTGGTGAATGATTTGAAAAATTCTGGCAGAGATGCGAAAGCGGCACTTAATCCGTTGGGGACGGTGAGGAAGAGTGTGCCGGCGGTAAAAAAGGTGATGAGAAAAGTTATGAGAAATGAGTTACGAGTTGAAGAATCGGAAAATGTAAAGTGGAAAGAATTGCGGTTGAAAACTTGGAAAATCATCCATGAAATGAGCAAACCGATTAAGCCAAGCCAAAGGGAAGGTCCGCTTAGTAATGTCAATGCGGCGAAGGCGCTGGCAAGTGTAAGTTTATTTTTATTGATAAAGCCAAGTGTAAAGACAAAAAATGTGATTGCAAAAATGGGGCTGGCGGCTTGACGTGAAATCGCAACAAAGCCAGGGTCTAGTGCAATGAAGAAGGCGAGTAACAGGCTCGGGCGTGGTTTGAGGCGATTGTCAAAAAGAAGTGGAGCAAAGACAAGCAAACTCCCAATCAAAGCGGGCATGAATCTGGCGAGGAAATCTGTTCCGCCGCCGTACATCAAAAACAAAACGGATGTGGAGAGAATGTAAAACGGATGTGGGCTGAGGGCTGTGTTTTCGCTTTGTGAAATTTGTAAGGCTTGCAAAGCGGATGTTGCTTCAGCGTCGTTGAGTGGTAAGGCACCCAGTTGGGTAATGCGGATACCAAATGCAATCAAAAAAGCCAGCACATACAGCCAGCCTTCGTATTTGAAATGTCGGTGTGTCGTCATGGGTGTAATTGTATCAAAGGTTATCACTATGTTAAACTTAATAAGTTTAAAAACCTGTCAGGTCTTTTAGTTTAATTCTGATAAAATCTCATTATGCTCTCACGAGTTTACTCCTGCGCCGTAGTGGGACTTGAAGGTGTTATCGTCGAAGTCGAAGTTGATTACACCAACGGTTTGCCCGGCGTCACCATTGTTGGTTTGCCTGATGCCGCTGTGCAAGAAAGTCGTGAGCGTGTGCAAACTGCTGTAAAAAATGCAGGTTTGCATTTTCCCCGTCATCGCATTGTTGTCAACTTATCTCCCGCCGCCATTCGCAAAGAAGGTCCCGCATATGATTTACCAATTGCACTCGGCGTAATTATCCTTGCTGGTTTTCTCCCGCAAGATTCAATTGAAGGTGCAATGTTTGTTGGTGAACTTTCTCTCGATGGAGTTGTTCGTCACACACGCGGCGTTTTATCAATGGCTGCCGCCGCTCGTGCAAATGGATTTAAAAAAATCTTCGTGGCTGAATCTGATGCAGGTGAAGCGGCTTTGATTCCTGACCTTGAAGTGTATCCTGTCAAAACACTCGCGCATCTTTACGACCATCTAGCTGGTCGCCATTTAATCGACATATATCAAGCCTCAACAGATTCGCTTGAGCCGTTATTCACCCCAACAGATTTTTCCGAAATCAAAGGACAAGACCACGTCAAACGTGCCTTAGAAGTCGCCGCCGCTGGTGGGCATAATGTGTTAATGGTTGGTTCACCCGGCGCAGGGAAAACTTTATTAGCCAGAGCATTGCCCGGCATTCTGCCTAAAATGTCTATCGAAGAATCATTAGATGTAACCAGAATCTTTTCTGTCGCAGACCAACTCCCTGCTGGAACTCCGTTAATCAAACATCGTCCTTTTCGTTCACCACATCACACCATTTCACATGCAGGTTTAGTTGGTGGCGGAAATATTCCCAAGCCCGGAGAAATTTCGCTTGCTCATCGTGGCGTTTTATTTTTAGACGAATTTCCAGAGTTTGGTTCGCGTGTACTTGAAGTCATGCGTCAGCCCATGGAAGATAAAGTTGTGACGATTAGCCGAGCAAAAGGTTCATTAACTTTTTCTGCCAATTTTCAATTGATTGCCGCAATGAATCCATGCCCATGTGGATATTATGGTGACAGTCAAAAACCTTGCACTTGTGCGCCTGCTGTTGTGACCAAATATCAAAAACGAATTTCAGGTCCGATGTTAGATCGCATTGATATTCACATTGAAGTTCCACGAGTGGATTATGAAAAGTTAAGTGGAAACAAACTAGGCGAAACATCCGAAACGATTCGTCAGCGTGTGCAAAATGCTAGAGATATTCAAATCAAACGCTTTGCAAATTTAGATATTGTTTGCAATTCAGATATGCGTGTGGGAGAGATTCGGCAGTATTGCAATCTACAGGCTGAAGGTCAGAGTTTGATGCGGGCGGCAATGAGTCAAATGAATCTTTCAGCGCGTGCTTATCATCGTATTCTCAAACTTGCACGAACCATTGCAGATTTAGCAAGCAGTGAAGAGATTCAATCTCCGCATTTGGCAGAGGCTTTGCAATATCGCCCGAAGCTGATGTTGAGTTAGATTACTTCCCTGCAATTTTTGCAGTAGCGGCAGAACGCGTATGCACATCTAATTTTTCAAAGATGGCTTTGAGATGCCGTTTGACTGTATTGGTGGTAATGACAAGTTTTTCTGCAATTTCTTTGTTGGTTAACCCTTGTGCTAGCAATTCCAATACTTCGCGTTCACGGTCTGTCAATGTACTTAATTCGCTGAATGATTGATGTGTTTTACGAGTCTCTTCTATAATGCGGCGGAATGTTGCACGGTCAAAGGCTTGTTTTTCAATATATGCTGAAACTTGATATTGTGAATACACACGTTGAATTTCATCTGTTTCAGTAATACCACTGACAACAATCGTAGGAATATTTTTGCTTTGTGTGGTGGTTAATAATTGATAGCCTTCGAGTTCAGCATCTTGTGAATTTTTATCCCACATGATGTTATTGATGCCTTGTAAAGATAAATCAATGACTGCCAATGAAACTTTTTCGCGGCGTAATGAACCAAGTGCATCTCCAAAACTGGCGCAAGTTAATACTTGAAAACCTATATCATTTAATAATTCTTCAATGATACTTCGCCAACCCGCATCATCTTCAACTACAAGGGCTTTTTCACTTTGGAGTTTTGTAACGGGTGGTTGAAATTTTTGAGGTAAAGGAGATGTTGAAGAAACAGGGGCAGGTACAGGCGGGGCTTGAAGCGGCGGGCTGACCAAAATCCTATAAACAATATCTCTAAATTGACTGCGATGAAAACTTTCTTTTCGCAAAAATGTAAATGCGCCATAATCCGTTAAAGCAGTGACAGCCAATTCAACCGTAGCAAATCCAGTTAACAAAATAGCGCGGCAATTCGGGTCAAGTTTGCGAACTGTATCTAACACACGCAAACCATCAATGTTATTGTGGTCGTTGGGAGATAAAGAAAGGTCAATAACTGCAACACGATGCGTGTTAGATTTTAAAGCGAGCGTGGCATCATCTAAATTTGTAGCGAGGTCAACTTCTAAACCACAATCTCGTAAAATTTCGCTGATGATTTGTTGCCACGAGTGGTCATCTTCAACAACCAATGCACGCATTATTTGATTCATACGTGCTCCACAATTGGCAAACGCAATCGGAAAGTTGTGCCATGTTCGCCATCACTTTCA
>DQGV01000108.1:0-5094 GCA_003524705.1 Anaerolineae bacterium
CAACTTGCCATTTTATATTTTTGATTTTTTCAAACGCAACACCTGCCAATAAAAATATCGGCGGAATGATAAATAAAATTTGTCTAAAGTTATCATATAAAGCAATTTTAAAAATGATGAAAGCCACAAATGGGATAAGAAACCAAAGTAGGAATAATTCAAGAAGTTCTCGCTTCTTTTCTTGACTTCGAATTGCTAGCCAGACCCCACCTATAGTCAACACCCAAACAGCCTCGCTGAATTGAATCCCGAACAAAATGGGTAAATATGTGTAAGGCAAGTCAGTGAGTGGATAATTTACCCCATTGAATAAAACCGTTCCACTCCATGGATATAGAGACATTTCTCTAAAACTTTCAAAAAATCTCGCAATGGGATTCATCCACAAGTAGGGCCAGGTCAAATAGGTGAAGATAAGAGCAAGAATGGCATAGATTGTTAATGGAAGAATTGCTTGCTTTCCTTTTGTTCGTAATTGGTAAATAGTAATTATTAGACCAGCAAATGGACCAAGGATTCTTGTTGAAGTTGCAAATCCAAGAAAGAAGCTGGCGGGAAGAAGAGAGAGAATCGTTTTTAACAAATTTGGTTGAAAGCGATAATAAGCATAAAGTAAAAGTAAAGAGGAAAGAAGAAAGAAAATTGTGCGGGTTTGTAAAAATAAAAGGAAATATCTTTGTGTGTAAACTTCGGCTGAAACAGCGTTTATATTTTTGGCGATTAATGAAATGATGTTTGTATTCCCTGCTTGAGCAGACATTACAAGCGTAGCAATATAGTCGTGAATATTTTGGGTGAAGAGAAAAAATCCAAAAACAGAAACAAGCCAAATCGTAGTCAGAAGCGTAAGTTTTTTATCAAGTTTTAGATTCGAATCAAAATCTATTGAATCAAATGCTTTAAATCCAGTTGCAATTGAAATAAGAAACAGCGAAAGAAATGGCGTATCTTTTGGGTTGATGAAAGCATGACCCCACAGAAGCGGTTGGGTTGCGAATAAAAGCGTTGCACCTAACGCGGCATTTTCATTCAACCAACGTTTTGCAATGGAATAAAAAGCCAACGCGCCAAAAAAATATGTGATGAAATAAATAAGGTGACGAATATCGGAAACATGAAGTGAGGTTTTTATGTTTTGTGCAAACCATTCAACCAACATGACATACGCAGGACCATAAAATGCTAAATCATCACGTGTTAAATTGACAATGCCTTCTTCACGCCAAGTTGAATACGCATTGAGTGATTTGACAGCATATGTTTGCAATGAGTCTTCATCCCAACTTTGACCATAATTATCAAAAGTTAACAGCCCTGCAATTAGAATGATAGCAAAAATAAATACAGGAATAAATTTCTTCATTTAATTTTTAATGTATTGATTAGTGATATTGATAAATGAAGTGGACTCATTGTTTTTTGATGTAACAAACATTAACCACAAAACTATTACTGGCGCAATTAAACGTCCGTATGACCAAGGGAAGAAATCAAATGATGGTAAAACAAACTCGAGAAAATATGCAAAGATAAATATCAACCAATGATTTGGGTTTTCAATGCGCTTAATTAAAAGTAGAAATGATAATGTGACAAACATGCCGTGATGATCCCAAACGATGGGAGAAGCAAGAGTCATAAAGATAAACAAGGATGGAATTGCATTGAGAACTTTATTTTCTTGTGAAAAAGATTTTTGTTGAATGTTTTTATACATAACAAAAAGGGTTGCAATTAATAACAAAGCTTTGATGACTAAAACAATCATACGGGTTTGCTCAATTTGTATCCCAAAGAATGGATTGAGAAAACGCAAGAACGAATCAAATGAGGTGTCATGAAAATTTGTATCGGGGATTTGAGTTAGTAAGAAGGCGTTGTTAGATCGATCAAAGTATGGGTATGTCCCATTGATTGCAATCGGAAACAATCCAATTAAAATGAAACTAACGGCAAACCAGAATAACCATTTCCAATTAAATTCAAGCAAAAAGGCAAGGACTAAAACAGCTGGAGATGTTTTCAGATGAACTGCAAGTGCGAGAGTCAATGCGGAAAGAAAATTATTTTTTGGATATGTTAAAAGGCTGAGGAAGATTAAATCCATAACGAGTAGGTTGACTTGCACAAAGCCCAAGGTTCTAAGAAGCGGTGTGTTTATAAGCAGGAATAGGATAGTTATAAAAGTTGCAAGATGCTGTGAGAAGTTATATCTTTGTAAAATGTGGATTAATAGAAAGTAGAAAGTAGAAAGGGCGATGATGTTGAGAATCCAAAGTGTGACTAAGACTCCTGAGTCACCAAGTGGGACAATAAATTGTAAAAGCGTTGCCCAGAGTGGGAGATATAAATACGTATCAGGGAGTGTTTGCCCGTTGGCTAAAGCAGTCGCAGCTTCGAGATAATAATGATAGTCACCATAACGAAAGCGTTCACGAAAAATGTTTAGATAAACAAATAGGATAAGAAAAAATCCTGCTACAAGCCAAACATTATCTTTGTTGATTTTTTCATTGGCAAGTAAATGTATCAAAACGCCGAACAGGATCCAGGTCAAGGAAGTGGAGGCGAGTGTGATTGATAAATCTGATAGGGGCCATTGTTGAATGAATAGGTTAATGCCATCCATTCCATTGCGGAGATAGATGGCAATGAGGCTAGCGATGATTAAGAAAGTTAATCCAAGCCAAATGTGGAATGTTTTCCGTAAAGAGTTTTTCATGTATGTTTATTAAGATTATATGCTAAGAATATTTCTTAATGACCAACAATGCAAATATTCTTACCAACACGGTTCTTTTGAGTAGATTTTTTTAATGTATGCTAACACGCCATTATCACGTTCAATGGAATAGACAATATCTCCATTCGTGCAAAAAAGCATATCTGAATTTGTGCGAGTGAGTAAAAGCACATAATAGTATTCAGAGCCGTTGGGGTTAATAGGATCAAGCTCGCCAAGCATATTTTCTTTAAGCATGGGTCGAATATATATACGCGCAAGGTGACGTGGTCCAACGATTATAAATGTCTGAGTGGTTGGCTCAGAGTTTTCATTAATATATTGGATAGCTTCCTTAAAAGATGTTCCCGAATAATCTAAATCCATTTTTCGAAAAGCACCACCAACGCCACCAATGAACTCGTTGTAATAAATGTATTGGTAGGGATGAAGGCGGATATTGGCATAAATAGCAGGCGAAATGAATATAAGAACCAAGGCAACTTGAAATATAGGCAATTTTATGTTTCTTAATATCATATCTAATCCTATGCCAGCAATGATAAAAAGCGGTGGCGTAAGAAATAATAATTGACGAGCATTATCATACATTGTGCTACCAGAGAAACCGATAACTAAGGTGGGTATCAAAAACCATGCCATCAATAAAATCATGGGTTCTTTTGAATTGTCTTTTAGAAAAAATTTAAAAGACACAAAAAGACCTACTACGATAAGAGTTAATATTGGTATTGTGAATTGAAGAGCAATAAATGTAAGAAAATAAAAAAAAGGTAGTTGGTTATTAAGATATATCTCTCCCATAAACAACGTGTAAAAAATTACAGGGTGTTTAGACATCGTAGTTATACTTTCAACAAAACGATGAATGGGGTCGCTCCATAAATAGGGCCAAGAGACGTATGTAGTCATTACTGTTATGAATATATAAAAAGGGAGAATCTTCAATGTTTTATAAAAGTCTTTTCGTAATCCATAAAAGATAGCAAATGCACCTGCCATTAACCCGAATGAACGGATAGATGTGGTTAACCCGAGAGCAACCCCAGCAACAATGATTTTCCACCAAATAGAATTTGATTTACTATCAACCATAACATAGCTAAAATATACAGAAATGATAAAGAAAACCATAAAAGGTATATCTTTGGGGTTGATAAAAGCATTACCCCAAAAAAGTGGTTGAGTAGCAAATAAAAGAACAGTTCCTAGTGCCGCCCATTCTCTCATCCAACGGGCGCATAAGAAATACAAGGCGGGAAGACCCATTAAGAAAGTAAGGAAGTAAAAAAGATGATGGGCTTGGTAAATAGACCAAGATTTATTAATCTCATTTACATAATTTGAAAAAAGCGTTGAAAGCATAAAATGAGATGGACCATAAAGATTGAGTAATGGATCCGATACTTGCGATTCGAAATCCCATAGATGTAGGATTTTGTCATAGGCTGTTAGCATTTCTTCTGAATATTCATAAATGCCTAATTCATCCCAACTTAAACCATAATCACGGGCGGTTAGATATCCGATACAAGCGCAGGCAAGTAAAAATATCAATAAGATGATGCGAGGGTAATAGCCTTGATACTTCATGATTGTGATAATTAACGCATCAACTGCTCAACTCTGGATTCGCCAACACTGTAATACTTCGCTTGTGGATGGTGAACAATAATCGCAGCCGTGGATTGTTCTGGAATCAACTGACCTGAAACGGATAAACTCATTCCCAATTCAGATTCAACAGCAGGCAATAACTTGAAGACTTTGAAATGGTCTTCTAATTCAGGGATGGCGGGATAGCCCCACGAATAGCGTTTGCCTTGTTTTTCATCAAGACCTAATTCTTTGCGGATGTGTTCATGCAAATAATTTGCAGTCGCTTCTGCGGCTTGGACGGCGAGACCATGTGTGAAATAAGCTTCGGTGTAATCGTTAGCAGCTTGCATTTTGTCAAATTTATCGCTGGCTTCTTGACCAACCGTCACAACTTGCAGAGCCACAACATCCATTTGACCTGATTCAACGGAAGCATAATAATCTGAAAGCGCAAGATGATCATCATAAGGTTGACGCGGAAAATTAAATCGCGTCAATTCTTTTTTGCCAGTCCCATCTTCATAGATAATTAAATCGTCACCAGCGGCTTGACAAGCAAAATATCCATACACACCTTGAGGCTTGAGCCATTTGAATCGCAAAGCATCCTTGGTCATTGTTTCAAGACGCGCATCAAAATCTGCTTTCATCTTGACCCATGCTTCACCATGTGTATTCTTCGCACCCCAAGACAAACGATATAACTCGTTGATGTTGAGATGTTTCAACACAATTTCAAGCGGCATATCTTT
>DQGV01000108.1:5482-7534 GCA_003524705.1 Anaerolineae bacterium
TCCAAACCTTCAAACGCATCTTTACAATAGAAGACACCTGATTCATAAAACTCTTCATTCGATTCAGTTTGAAGGATTCTTCTACCAAACCTACGATTAATTGCCGCGCCTCCAATTAAGACGGGGAAGTTGAGTTTACGCCTATGCAGTTCATTGACTATCAACGGCATTTGCTTGGATGTGGAAACCAGCAAAGCAGATAAACCAATCGCAGTAGCATTATGTTCTACAGCCTTGGTGATAATCGTTTCAGCAGGGACTTGTTTTCCTAAATCAACAACGGTATAGCCATTGTTTGCAAGAATTGTTTTGACGAGATTTTTTCCAATATCATGTACATCGCCATAGACGGTTGCAATGACGACTGTTCCCTTGGTGACACCTTCCATCTTTTCGAGATAATTTTCAAGATGAGCAACAGTTTTCTTCATCACTTCGGCAGATTGAAGCACGAAAGGCAGAATCAATTCACCTGCGCCAAATTTGTCACCGACTTCTTTCATGGCAGGAAGCAAAACATTGTTTAATGTATGTACAGCCACTTCATGGCGAGCAGAGCGTTGACCAGTCGGTTCGCGATTAATAATTTCATCAATATCGGCTTCGACACCATCTTTGAAGCGATGCAAAATCTTCCAATGTAATTTTTGTTCAGAGGTCATGCCTTCGGTTGGGTCAGCGACTGTATCACTGGAAATTTCAACATTTTCAAAATGTTGAATGAATCTTTGTAAGGCATCTTCACGGCGATTGAAAATTAAATCTTCGCAGAGTTCACGTTCTTCGGCATCAATTTCAGCATACGGCTTGACGTGTGCCGCATTGACGATTGCCATATCCAAGCCTGCTTGTACACAGTAATAAAGCATCACAGAATTTAATGCTGGGCGTGCTTGTGGAGCAAAACCAAAAGATAAGTTGCTCACACCTAATGAAGTCATCACACCTGGTAATTTTTCTTCAATCAATCGAATGCCATCAATCGTTTCTTTGGCAGAATCGACAAATTCAGCATCGCCTGTTGCGAGCGTGAAAGTTAAATCATCGAAGACCAAATCTTCGGCTTTGAGTCCGTGGTCGTTGACGGCGATATCATAAATGCGTTGAGCAACTTCATATTTTCTTTGAGCAGTCTTTGCCATGCCTTCTTCATCAATGGTTAAGCAAATCACTGCGGCGTTATATTTTTTGGCAAGTGCAAAAATCTTATCGGCTTTTTCACGACCTGATTCAAGATGTGTGGAGTTAATCAAACAACGCCCAGGTGCGGTTTGTAATGCAATTTCGATAACATCTAATTCAGTTGAGTCAATTACCAATGGAACATCTACACCCATTTGTAATTTCTTAACAACTTTACGCATGAGTTCGGCTTCGTCGGGTCTTTCGGTGACGGCGCAAGAAATATCTAAAGCATGTGCGCCACCAGCAACTTGGTCACGCGCAATATCTAAAATGCCATCGTAATCTTCTTCGAGCAAAAGTTTTTTAAATTTGCGTGAGCCTTGTGCATTGCATCTTTCGCCTAACAATGTTGGCGCAGGGTCTTGACGCATAGCAATGGCTGACATAGCAGAAGCAAGTTGAGGCGTAGATTGAAGCGGTCGTTTGGGATGTGGATGATTATCCAATTTTTGAATCAATAACTTTAAATGTTCAGGTGTCGTGCCACAACATCCACCCACAATAGAAATATTATGTTTGGTTACAAATTCATACATGTCATTTGCATACGGCTCAGGTTCAAGCGGATACACAGCCTGACCATCCACATTTAACGGAAGCCCAGCATTTGGAATACATGAAACAGGCAAGGTTGCATTTTCACCAAGAAAACGAATCGGCTCGCGCATGTGTTCAGGTCCAGTAGAACAATTGAGTCCAATCACATCAATGCCCATGCCTTCAAGAATCGTAAGCGCGGCATTGATATCGGTTCCAAGCAACATGCGCCCCGTTGTATCCAACGTGACTTGCGCTTGGATGGGCAAATAGATTTGTGTTTTTTCAAAGGCTTGATGAATGCCCGTGATGGCGGCTTTGACTTCGAGA
>DQGV01000388.1:0-154 GCA_003524705.1 Anaerolineae bacterium
TAGTGTTCGCAATTTAACTTTAACAGAAACAGGTTTTATTTTTTCTGCGGGGGCACTAGGCAATTCATTAATTGCACTTGCCTTCAGCCGCGTCAAACCACGTGGGGGATTTTTATTCGCGCAAGTGTTGGTCATCATTTTCGCATTCATCATG
>DQGV01000388.1:449-2402 GCA_003524705.1 Anaerolineae bacterium
CGGATATTTCTTGCTCGGTGGTTTTCGTGCCGCTCGCCCAATGTTTATGGCGCAAGCCCGTGACCTCGTGCATGAATCTCAAATGGGATTAACCTACGGGACAATGGAAACTGTCACCTCGATTATTTTCATTCTCACACCGCCTCTCGCTGGATTTCTATTTGAGATTGACCCTTTTATTTTGTACCCCATTTCAATTGGTTTGATTCTAATTTCAATTATCATTAGTTATATCTTTTCGCCAAGAAAAGAAAATTAATCGTAGGGGCGAGGCAAAGTGCCACAAGGTGGTATGTCTCGCCCCTACACATAAAGAGAAAACTATGCTTGAAATTGTTTCATTTACATTAGGTCCTGCGTCTACAAACGCTTATCTCATTGCAGACCCAGACACAAAAGAAGCCGCAGTCATTGACCCTGCATGGGATGGTCATGTGATACTCAAAGCTGCACAAGATAGACATTGGCGCATTGGTCATCTTTGGTACACCCATGCTCACTTTGACCATATCGGTGGAGCCGCCGCAATTGCAGATGCATTGAATCCACTGCCGCATGTAGCACTTCATCCTGATGACCATGTTTTATGGCGAGCAGGTGGAGGTGGCGCAGTCTTCGGCTTGAATATTGACCCAGGTCCCGAACCGACAATTGATTTAGTACATGGCATGACTCTTAAACTCGGCTCGAATGAATTTGAAGTGAGGTTTACGCCCGGGCATACAAGAGGTCATTGTGTTTTATATGTAAAAAAAGAAAATATCTGTTTTTGTGGTGACTTAATTTTCAACGAAAGCGTTGGTCGCACCGATTTACCCGGCGGAGATTTCCCTACGTTAGAAAAAAGTATCCGTGAACAAATTTTTATCATGCCGAATGAAACGAGATTGTTATCTGGTCATGGACCTGAAACGACGGTGGGACATGAAAAGCAGTTTAATCCGTTTGTGGGTGAGCAATAAAAGTTGAAGTTGTTGAATCAAGTTTCCCCTTAAGAAAGAAGCGGAGAATTATCCTGTAAATTCACCATGCCACATTTCAATGCGGCGGAAGGCTTCGATATATCCTGCTTGATAAAAGGCGGGCAGATGTGGGTCATGTGAGTGGATGTTTTCTACGTGAGTATCTAGGCGTGGATATTGTTGGTGAAGATGTGTGAGCAATGCCGATGCGACTTTGACAGGGTCGCCTGCTTCGGTGTTGAATACAAAACGTGATAGTAAAAATTTTTGACGTTGATATACCATCCAACCGCGCGAGCCATCCTCTAATGTGGCGTAGAAGCCAGAAACTTCATTTGAGTTTAGAAATGATTCGTATTGATTTGTCCACGCTTGGGTGAGTTGATGATTGTTGAGATAGGTCAATGCTTGGGTTTTTTCAAAACTTTGAATGTTGGCTGGGAGTGAAATATGTTTTGTTGAGAGTGGTGAGTGACGTAAGACAAGCAATTCACCTACTTCACGAAACCCAAATTTCAAAAACATTTGATGAGCTGGAATATTATTTTTAATTACTTCAAGCATACAAAAATTAATGGAAAGTTTTTGTGTTTGTTCCAACAAACCATTCATTAATGTTTTTCCGATTCCGAGGCGACGATTGTTTGGAATGACACCAAGCCGTGTAACCCATACGCGTCTTTTGCGCATGCCAAGCATAATAACGCCTAACATTTCTCCATTGGCTAATTTTGCTACCAGAGAATGTTCTAAACTGACATCATACGTTGTTACGTATTCTGCCAGACGAGTTGCATTCATGGGCATTGGCACCATGTAATCAATGCGTGTTTGATTATAAATATCCGCTAGTTGTTCGAATGTATACTGAGTTGCTGGGATTAATTGTATGACGGTGTTTTGATTAACAGGAAGCATTTAATTACTTCTCAAGATAAGAACTAACCTGCGAAATAAAATTGCTTAATTTTACAATGGGTTTCATGATGTA
>DQGV01000388.1:2696-10689 GCA_003524705.1 Anaerolineae bacterium
ACGATTTTTGTTTTGCTTAATGTTTCTTCTTGCCGTAACCAACTTGCTAAGGTTTGACCATCATAATCTGGTAAGCCGAGGTCAAGTAATATCAAATCTGGAATTATTTTAAGCGCCATTGCCATACCCGTTTCGGCATCATTGGCATACGAAATCTCGTAGTCGGTTCGTGATAATGCTCTATGAACTAATTCAACATTGTCCGGAATATCTTCAATTAATAATATCTTTGGCATAGATATAAATAAAGTTATTTGGTTTCTGGCGCAGGCACAAAGGCTTCTACGCGTGCCCATAACTCACGAATATTAATCGGTTTGGACATGTACACATCACAACCAGCCGAAAGTGCTTTTTCTGCATCTCCTTTGAGAGCGTTTGCGGTAATAGCAATAATAGGCGTATAAGCCAAAGCAGATTTTTCGCTAGCGCGAAGTCTGCGGGCAACTTCATAACCATCAATATCAGGTAAGTTAATGTCAAGCAAGATTAAATCCACATCGGTTGATTCGGCAGTGGCAACACCAGTTAAACCATTCACGGCTTCAGTCAATGTATAACCGCGCGATTCTAACGCACGCTTGACGAGCATCATGTTATCTGGATTATCTTCAATGTATAAAATATTATGACCCATAATCAATATTCTCCTTAGGATTTACTCTTATCTTCCATTTTATCTTCGATGACGTTGATAACTTGGTCAACAAATTTGCGCGTGGGCAATGACCCTTTTTGATATACCGCTTCAATATGACCGTTGAGTCGTTTCCGTTCCTCGACAGTGATATCCTTTGCACTGACGACCACCACCGGAATATCTTTGGTGCGCGGGTCTAATTTTAACTCCTCTACTAAACCAAAGCCATCAATACCCGGCATAGTTAAATCGCTGACAATTAAATCTGGCAATTTTTGTCTTGCAATAGATAACCCTTCCCAGCCGTCCTTGGCGTGGTACATGCGGTAGTTTTTCTTGCCTTCTAATAATCTGCGAATTAAAAGTGCATCGTCTTCATTATCATCAACCAATAAAACAGTGGTTGTGGTTTCATCTAAATTTTCAAGCGCGGCTTGTAAGCCTTCGCGTGGTGCAGGGGATTGGTCTTTGCTTAAATGCACATCTACAGCCCATTGTTCACCAAGCACATGTTTTTCAACCGGGAAGGTGTGACCAGTGCAATTAATGACAACCAACTCATCTTTTGCAATTTTGCCTTGCTTTGATAACTTTTCAAAACCCGCAAATGCAACAGAGGTTGCTGGTTCCACTGCCATGCCTTCACTTTTGGCAAGAGAACGCATAGCGGAGTAGGCTTCTAAATCGGTGACTGATTCCATCTCACCACCGTATTGTTGAGTCAAATTCCATAAATAAGAATATGTTTTGCCGGGGTCACCAGTAGATAAGATAATAATTCGAGTGTCTGGAATCACTGGGTCGGCGACTTCTTTACCGGCTTTGAAAGCATTTACCATCGGTGCACAGCCTTCTGCTTGAATGATGGCGAGTTTGGGGATTTTGCTTATCAATCCCATCGCATACATTTCTTTGAAACCTTGATATACACCTAACGGTCCCATGCCGCCACTGACTGCTTGAATGTACCAATCGGGTGCACGCCAGCCGAGTTGTTCTACAATTTCGTACGCAATCGTTTTCATGGATTCGCGTGCTGGTACAGAGGTTGCGCCTCTATCTAATAATAAATTTTTTCGTTGTGCAAATTGTGCCGCGATTTGTTTTGTTTGGTCGTAATTTCCGCTGACGCGAATCACTTCGGCACCGAATAATGCGGCTTCACGTAATTTTTCTTGTGGTACGAGGCTGGTCATAAACACCCAAAGTTTTATGCCTGCTCTGGCGCACGCGGCGGCATAAGCAACTGCGGCATTTCCTGTGGATGCAATCACCGCTTCACGAATTCCATTTTCATTCATGGCGGCGACTGCTACTGCGGCTTGTCGGTCTTTGAAAGAAGAGGTCGGACCGTAGCGTTCATCTTTGATGTAAACAGAATCATGCCCAAGGTCAGATGCGAAGCGATGTGAAAGCCACAAAGGTGTTCCGCCAGCGGGATATAAATCTAATGCGGATGGGTTATCAAGCGGAAGAATATCTTGATAGCGCCATAAGTTTTGCGGGCGATTGGGTATGCCGCGTAAGACTTCGCGTTTGAAAGAATCGTAATCGTATTTTGCTTCAAGCCATTGCGACTCGCAGTTTTGACAAACAGCCGCCTCAAATGGAACATAAGGCTGTTGATTGCCGCACAAGGCGCATTGCAGGGTTGTTGGTTTCGACATGATTAAATCTTTCTGGTAACAGGTTCTGATACTGCACTTTTATTTTCAATCGGCATGAAGACGAAGAATGTTGAGCCTTCACCATCTACGCCATTACTTTCTGCCCAGAGTTTTCCACCGTGCATTTCGATTAACTTGCGGCTGATGGGCAAGCCTAAGCCTGTGCCACCGGCTTTGCGTGTGGTGGAAGAATCGACTTGTGTAAACTCTTGGAAGACTGCTTCAAGTTCTGCGGGCGGAATGCCGATGCCGGTATCTTTGACGCTGATGAGTACGTTATTTTCTTCACGCGTGGCGCGAATGGTGATTTTGCCTTTTTCTGTAAACTTCAAGGCGTTGTTCACTAAGTTAATCATCACTTGGCGTAAGCGTGTGCGGTCGGCATTGATTTCGACATTCAGGTCAGATTCTTTATCAACTTTCAAGGTTAATTTCTTTTCACCTGCTTGTGGTGAGGTAATGCTAATCACTTCGTCAAAGATTTCGTGTAAGTTGAATTTTTCGATGATGAGGTTCATCTTGCCAGATTCAATCTTTGCCATGTCTAGTACGTCGTTAATCAAGTGTAATAAATGTTGACCGTTTTTGTTAATTAACTTCAGGTCGTTATCCATGTTTGGCGTGATAGGACCATCTAAGCCTTCGAGCATTACTTCTGTAAAGCCGAGGATGGAGTTGAGCGGTGTACGTAACTCGTGAGACATATTTGCAAGGAAGGATGATTTAAGTCTATCTAACTCACGCAATTGAGTCACTGTAGCGGATTGTTCTTGATACAAACGAGCGTTTTGAAGAGCAATGGCTACTTGTGAAGCCAAAGTAGAATAGATTTGAGCATCTTCATCGGAGAAACCATTGGCATCTTTTGATTGTACGTCGAACACACCGAGTACTTTATCACCTACAATCATTGGGATTGCCATTTCTGATACGGTATCCGGTAGCAAGGGGTTAGCCAAGAAATCTGCTTCTTTGCGCACGTCGTTCACAATAATGGGGCTTTTTTCTCTGGTAGCACGAGCCACAAGAGAGCGTTCAACATCCAATTGAATGGCATGACCTGTATCTACCATTTGTTTTCCAACGTCACCTGCACCTGCGGCGAGGAGAAGTGTGCTCCAGTTTTCATCTAACAAATAGATATGAGCGTGATACAAACCAAAACGTTCTTTTGTGAGGTTCACCACGTTTTGAAGTAGTTCATCAGGGTTCAACACAGTAGATGCGGTTGTGGATACTGTTGCCACTGTTTCAAGTTGGTTCGCGCGTGCCGCAATAATTTCTTGAGCAATTTTACGCTCAGTAATATCTTGATTTGCACCATGCCAACGTGTGATTTTTCCATTTTCGTCACGTTCAACGTGAATGTTTACAGCAACATGACCTACACTTCCATCTGGGAAGATAGCGCGATGTTCAAGATATTTATCAAGTTTGCGTTCGGTTGAATTGATGACCAAACCAATTTCTTCACCAACCAAAGGTGCATCTTCTGGATGTACGAAGCGTTGAGCATATTCAGCAGAAGATAATTCATAACTTCCAACTGCTTCTATAGTCGTACGGAAGACAGAATAGAAATTGTCGTTGAATGTGAATATGTCTCTTTCAAAATCATATTCCCAGTTACCGAGGCGGGCAATATCAAGTGCTGTAGAAAGACGACCTTCGTTCAAACGTAATTCTTCACGTCTTTGTTCTGCTTGTTCGAGTAAACGTAAGCCTTCAATATGATTGCTTAACTTTTCTACAACTGCTCTTACTAACTCTTGCGTAGATGTTTCATTTTCTTCAACAGCAGGCACAATTACTTTACCAATGGCTTCATCACGTACAACCAATGGATAAGACAAAGCCTCTTCGGTGACAAGTCCTTTACCATTCAATGGTTGAACTTGATTTTTATCATACACATAACCATCAGCAAGCTCTTTGCGTGAGCGTAAAAATTCTTGCCAGCCTTCACTCGTCAAACGGCGAGATACTTGTTCTGCCTCTGCACGATATTTTTCAGATTGAGCCAACAAGCGTAAGTTTTCGATGTGTTGAGCTACTTGTTGCATAGCGGCTTGAACAACTTCCGCATCTTGTTTTGACCATTGCCTGTTCGGGTCACCTGCTAGTAGGATTTCGCCTACACTTTCTCCGGCAACCTGAATTGGCACAACCAATTTGCTGTCAAATTTCTTTTCTTGTGTTTCCGTTAGTGGAAGAATTTCTTCTTGATTCAAAACATAGCCGAGGTTTTCGCTCCTGTCGACTGCGTTTAAGAAATCCTGCCAACCCGTAGAAGTGAGGCGGCGAGCTTGTTCTTCCACTTGTAAACGGGCTTCTTCGGTTTGTTCAAACAAAATTGAGTTTTGAATGGCAATGGCTAACTGCCCTGCTAACACTTCAAAGGCTGGGATGTTGGCATCACTAAATGTTTCTGGTGTATCACTTTGCATATCTAATACGCCCACTACTTTTTCATTTACGATGAGCGGCACTGCAAGTTCTGAGCGAGTATTCGGCAATAATGGGTTGGGTAAGAAGTTAACACTCTTCTTTGTATCATCTACCAAAACTGGTTTTTGAGTAGAGGCGGCGCGACTGTTTAATGAATTGGCTGAAACCGCCAAACGGTGACCGCGTTGTAAAAGTTGTTTCCCTGCATCTCCAGTACCAGCACGTAACACGAGGTTGCGTCCGGGTGTGTCCATTAAGTAAATTTGTGTGTAATACAAGTTATAACTAGAGCGAATTAAATCTACAGAACGAGTGAGCAAATCGGTTAAGTCGCCTACTCTTTCAGAAACAGCACGCCCAACTTCAGTTGCTAATTCCAAGTCATGCGTACGTTCTGCAATGCGTTTTTCTAGGTTTTGCGTTAAGTCTTGTAATTGACTGTTTGAGTTAACCAATGCTTTTGTACTATTGTCTACATCAACAAAGGATTGTTCAATTGCACCTGCACCAAATGTTAATAACAAACCTTCAAGCCCAAAAAGCACAGCCATAAAGATTATGGTTGTTTGAGTCATGGGAAGGTCAGAATTAGTGGTTGCATAATAGACCGATGTACCAATTGCTAAAACTGTCACTCCAATCACTTGATATGGTTTTAGCAATACACCTGCTATTGCAATAACAATGGTGACCAAAATAACAGTGGTTTGACTAAAAGTTCCTGTTGTTTGCGTTGTGACAATAACCCCATAAAAAACAGCCACCAATAGCCAACTGACCAATTGCAATCTACCTTGATATAGCCATACAAACCCTACTGCGTACAGAGCAATACTACTTCCCACAATGATGAAACTGGTTACAGTAGTTGTCGCAGTGATTGTAAGAAGCAGAATGGTGAAAGCCAATATACTTGTGAATGTTAAGCCTAGTAAAATTTTATGTTGCAAACTAGCAACACGATTTTTAGAAAGGTCACCAAAGGTAGGGGCGCGGAAAATTCTTGCTAAGAAACCTGATTTTTTCTCGCTTGTTTCCTTTTGACTGTTTTCCACAGAGATATCAGATGAAAAACTATCTGCTACCTCTACAATTGAATTAGAAACTTGAGGCTTGCTAGATGCTTGAAGAAGTTTTTCTTCTAGTTCCACAATGCGGCTTCTCATCGCCTCTACTTCTTGAAGGCTGGCATGAGCAGGCAGTTCTTGCCCGGCAAACAAGTCATTAATCCGTTTTTGCATGTGTTCGTCGGCAGATTCTTTATTGGGGTTATCCGGTAATTGATTTTCGTTCATAAGAATTCCTCTTTTGTGAATCTTTTAATTGTTGTGGTCTGACGACTTCAACACAACACGTGCATCTTTTGCGAGCGCGCGTCCTAATTCACGCACTGCTATTTGCAAGGCACTTTCAACGGTTGTTGTAGTTTCAATTTTTTGACTGATTGAAGCAATAAGGGCTTCACGTTCGGCACGGGCTTGCACATCAGCATACGATTGTGCATTTCTTAAAGCATTCGCAACTTGGTTAGCGATAGATAACAGCAAGTCGGCATCATCTTGGGTTAACCCATTGGTGATATTGTGTTGTACATCCAACACGCCTAACACTTCTTCACCATACGAAATTGGCACAGCCACTTCAGATTTTGTTTCCGGTAGCAATGGGTTTGGAAGCCAAGTTTCATCTTTGGATGTATCTGCTACGAGGACTGTTGTATTGGTTTCCGCGGCACGACCTACCAAACCGCGTCCGGGCTGGACTTTATGCTTGTTTGCTAGGAGTTGAGCACCTGCCTCGCCTGTACCACCTGCCATGATAAGTTCATCTTTTGCATCGTTATATAAATAAATATGGGCATGATAATAACCAAAGGCTTGTTGCACTTGTTCTACAACTTCTTCTACTAATTGTTTTTGGTCAAGAATGGTAGAAAGTCTGCGGCTTACCTCAGTGGATGTGGCTAAGGCTTTGGTACGGTCTGCCACGCGTTGCTCAAGTGAACCGATTAAGTCTTTGAGGCGTGAGGTCATGGTGTTGAATGATTCTGCTAACACACCAATTTCATCTTGCCGCACAACTTCTGCTTGTAAATCTAAATTACCGTGTGAAATGTTATCTGCAACTTGTACTAAATTGGTGATAGGAGCGGTAATCGTTCTAGTGATAATAAAAGCGATAAAGACCGCAATTAATGCTGTTAATATCATCAAGCCAACTGTGATTTGAAGCACTCGGTTTGAGGCTTGCAACGCTTCGTATTGGTCATGTTCGGCGATAAGAGCAATTTGTAATTCAGGAATCCAACGGTATACACCGAAAGTTTCGTTACCGGCATAATCTGTATAGATACTTGAACCATTGTTTTTATTGCGAATAACATTATTCACGCCTTCAGTACGGACGTAAGTTTCACCTGGAATAAATTCAGTTTGGGATAAATTGGTTAAAACTGCGTAATTAGAACTGACGAGATAGGTTTCGCCTGCTTCACTTAAGCCTGTCTCTTGAAGCATGATTTCATTTAATCTATCAAGGTTGACTCGCCCCGCTAATACGCCGACTGTTACACCAGTAGAAGTAACAATGGGTTCAGATATGACAATTGAGTAACTTGATAATGAAACTTCATAAGATGGTGGAGCAACGAATCTTTTTGTTAAACCTTCTTGAAAGAAGTTTTGGCTACTTTGTATTTTTCCTTCTTGTAATCTATCGGTAGAAAGGAGTATTTCTCCATCCATGTTCATGACAAAAATTTCAACAAAGTATTTTGTGTTTTCGTTAAAAGTGGCTAAATCAAAACGTAATTGATTTTGACCCAGATATGTATTCGGAGTATCTTCGAGCAGTGCGTAAATGCTCTGACGAGCGACACGGTCTTCATAAATAAGACCAAGGTTGTCTTGTACCACAGCTAACCAGTCTTGAATTGCATTTTGTTTTAAGATGGCTACAGATTCAAGTTCGTCGAACACATCATCTTGCAAACCTTGCGCACTCACAGTGGTTGCAACAGAACCAGTGATAAGCACAGGTAAGATTGCCAACAAAATGAAGGCTAATAACAAGCGGTTTCTTAATGAGATAGCCTGAAACGGCTTGTTGCCTGAGCGTTGGTTAATTTTATTTTGGTTCATAACAACCTCCGATACAATAACTGGGTCAAAATGTTATTGATAAAACTTTCGATTAAGGGGTAACAAATTCATTCGTAAAGAGTGTGGATAAATCTACC
>DQGV01000407.1:0-5424 GCA_003524705.1 Anaerolineae bacterium
TTATCGAAAATATTTTGCAACTGTAGAAGATTTGAAAACTCTTTTATAAAATGAAAACTGAAATTATTTCATGGCTACTTAAAGGTGATCCCGCTATTCGTTGGCAAGTGCAACGCGATTTATTAAATCAGCCTCAAGCAAATTTTGAAGCGGAACGAAAGAAAGTCGCAAAAGAAGGTTGGGGATACCGCCTGCTTAATTTACAAGACTCTGATGGACGTTGGGGTGGAGGAATATATGGTCCAAAATATATTTCTACAACTTATACTATGTTGACTCTTCGATTACTTGGTCTGCCTAGAAACAACTTACAAGCAAAGCAGGCTTGCAAAATATTTTTAGACAAAGGCTATTATACGGACGGAGGTATCAATTTCTTTTCATATTCATGGAAATATAGTGAGACGTGTGTTACTAGTATGATTCTCGCCTTACTGGCATATTTCCGTTATCCAGATGAGCGAATACACAATATTGCTGAATTTGTAATCAGCCAACAAATGCGAGATGGCGGTTGGAATTGTGAATGTCCCAGAGGAGCAACCCATTCTTCGTTTCATACAACAATTTCAGCACTAGAAGGTTTGTATGAATATGAATGCCTTTTTCCTGAAAAGAAAAAACGTATTAGCAAAATCCGCACCCGTGGACATGAATTTTTGTTTGCACATCGCCTGTATAAGTCACACCGAACTGGAAAAGTCTTCGACGCAAAAATGACAACTATGCCTTTCCCACCTCGTTGGCGTTACGATTTTCTGCGCGCACTGGATTACTTCCGTGCATGTGATGTGCCTCGTGATAAGCGCATGTCTGATGCAATTGAGCTATTACAAAAAAAACAAAGGAAAGATGGTCTCTGGAACTTAAACAGTATTATGTCTGGAAGAAAATTCTTTGATATGGAAAAAGCAGGGCAACCAAGCCGATGGAATACACTTAGGGCGATGAGAGTGTTAAATTGGTGGAATAAATCATAAGACAAAACTTTCTGTTTTCGACTGTGAATATAGATGAAGGCAAGTGTTTTTATCAAATGAAAAACAAGAAAAGAATCCATATTTACAAGCAGAGTTGTTTGTTGCATTACGAGGTGTTTTAAATGAAACATCTGCTTATCGAAAATATTTTGCAACTGTGGAAGATTTGAAAACATTATTTCAAAACTAATTTACGCAATGTATAATCTCTTGAAGGAAAATATTTATGGCTGGGCAAGTTGACAAAACTGTTTTTATTAGTTACAGACATGATAACAAATTCATTGCTCTTGCAATTTGTCAAGATTTACTTGCAAACGGGTATCAAGTATTTATTGATTATGAAAGTATAAATAGTGGTGACTTCGAGCAAAGTATTATTGACAATATTAAGGCTCACGCTCATTTTATTGTTGTGCTCACTCCATCAGCCCTAGATAGATGTGATGATACGGGTGATTGGTTAAGACGTGAAATTGAAACAGCAATGGAGTACAAACGTAATATTGTGCCAATTTTAATAGAAGGTTTTAAATTTGGGGACCCACATATTGAAAAACACTTAACGGGTAACTTAAAATTTCTAAAAAGGTATCAAGGTTTAGAAGTACCAATGAATCTTACCTATTTTAAGTATGCAATGAAAGATTTACGGGAAAGATACTTAAATATTGAATTAGATTCTGTTATCCATCCGTTTTCTTCCAAAGGTCAAAAACTATTTAATAAACAAAAAGCTTTTGTTAAGAAAGTAAGGCAGGTAAAACAAAAAGAGTTAACTGCTCAAAAGTTTTTCGAGCAAGGTTTTGTATTTTACGAGAGTAAAAAATATAACGAGGCTATTAATAGTTATACCAAGGCAATAAAGCTGATTCCAGGCTATGCAGGAGCTTATAACAATCGTGGAAATATATTTAGCCTTATAAATAAAGCAGACAATGCTATGGCTGATTACACTAAAGCTGTTGAAATAGACTCAAACTACGCAGCAGCTTATAGCAATAGAGCTTTAATTTGGATAGATAGAGGTGATTTAGGTAATGCAATTAGTGATCTTCATAAAGCTATTAAATTAGATCCCAACTACTCAAATGCTTATATTAATCTTGGAATGGCGTATTATAGAAAAAAGTCTTTTGATATTGCATTAAAGAATTACAACGCTGCAATAAGCATTAATCCAAAATCAGGAAGTGCTTATAACAAACGTGGCGTAACTCGTGAAAAGAAAAATGATATTGAAGGGGCATTAGAAGATTTTAAACTTGCAATTAAGTATAAATATATGGAAGAAGAGTATCTACCTTATCATAATCGCGGGCGAATTTATCAACTCAAAGGTGATATAAAAAAGGCAATTCGTGATTACAATAAAAGTATTAAATTAAACCCCAATTACTCTGTTAATTACTTCAATCGAGCAATAATATTTGAACAGAAAAAAGATTACCGCTCAGCTATATCAGATTATCAAAAGTATCTTGAATTAGGTGGAGGAATAGAGAACAATAATCAAAGAGAGGCTGATGGAAAATTAATGCTATTAAAAAATAAATTAGCACAAAAAAATAAATCGAAGAAAAAACAATAACTAACTTTTAATAAAAAATTCCCATGGAACAGAATCAACTATCCCCTAAGAAAGAAGCGAAAAAATGGATTTGTATAAAGTCAAAACACATGCGCATGGTCCGCAGGGAAAACTTCCATTAGATGAAGATTTTTTAACCAACGCCCCAAGTGGAGATGTGTTCGGTTGGAGTCAAGATGCGGCGATGGGATGGAATCCAAGTGATTTGGGAAAAGATGAATATTTAATTCTCAGCACACAAGGTGGTATTCGCGCCGAAGATGGTTCGCCGATTGCATTGGGGTATCACACAGGTCATTGGGAAGTTGGTTTGTTAGCCAAAGCCGCCGCGGGTGAAATCAAAAAACATAATGCGATTCCGTTTGCAGGCTTTGTCAGTGACCCATGTGATGGGCGCACGCAAGGCACAACAGGCATGATGGATAGCCTTGCTTATCGAAATGATGCGGCGACTGTGTTACGAAGATTGATTCGTTCATTGCCAACGCGAAAAGGTGTGCTTGGCATTGGCACTTGTGATAAAGGTTTGCCTGCCATGATGATTGCATTGGCATCACAAAAAAATTTGCCATGTGTGATTATTCCAGGTGGTGTCACTTTATTACCTGAACAAGGCGAAGATGCTGGAAAGATTCAATCACTCGGTGCGCGTTTTGCACATGGATTAATTACTTTAGAAGAAGCCTCTCAATTAGGATGTAGTGCTTGCGCCTCGCCTGGCGGTGGATGTCAGTTTTTAGGAACAGCCGCCACGAGTCAAGTTGTGGCTGAGGCATTGGGTTTATCGGTTATACATTCTGCGCTTGCGCCATCTGGTCAAGAAATTTGGTTGGATATGGCACGTCGTTCTGCAAATGCATTGCTGGATATGAATCTGCACCACCAAACGACTGCTGATATTTTGGGGGACGCTTCGATTCATAACGCCATGGTTGTTCATGCTGCGTTTGGCGGGAGCACTAACCTGTTACTTCATATTCCTGCCATTGCTCATTCCGCAAAATTAAATCGCCCTACCATTGAAGATTGGACTCGCATTAATAAATCAACGCCACGCCTCGTGGATGTAATGCCAAACGGACCAACAGGTTATGGCACAGTTCAAGTTTTTCTGGCAGGTGGTGTTCCAGAAGTGATGTTGCATCTTAGAGAATTAGGTTTGTTGAAATTAAATGTTCAAACAGTCAATGGCAAAACTTTAGATGAAACATTGAATGAATGGCAAACAAGTGAACGTAGAAAAATATTACGTGAACGTCTTTTTGAGTTAGATGGCGTTGATCCTGATGATGTGATTATGAATCCTATCAAAGCTCGTGAACGTGGATTAACTAGCACAATCACTTTTCTCACGGGCAATCTTGCGCCACAAGGTGCGGTTATCAAAAGCACTTCCATTGACCCAAGTGTTGTGGATACAGATGGTATATACCGAAAGACAAGCAAAGTGCGTGTGTTTACAAGTGAACGTGATGCAATAAATGCAGTCAAAGGCTTGAGCGAAAATCCAATTCAAGCTAACGATATCATTGCATTGATTGGATGTGGTCCGATGGGCACAGGTATGGAAGAAACTTATCAACTTACATCTGCTCTCAAATATCTTCCGCATGGAAAAACAATTGCGTTAATCACCGACGCACGTTTCAGCGGCGTGAGCACTGGCGCGTGCATTGGTCATGTTGGACCTGAGGCTTTGGCTGGCGGTCCGCTTGGAAAATTGCGTGATGGCGATACAATTCAAATCATCATTGACCGAATCAATTTAACTGGAAGCATTGATGTTCTGAATGTTGATTTAGATTCACGCACGCCTCATCCTGACTTGAAGTTGAATCCAAACCTTCCAGAAGATACTCGCCTGTGGGCGGCTTTGCAAAATATCAGCGGCGGCACATGGGGTGGATGTGTGTATGATGTTGAAAAAATTCTTGAAGCATTAGACGGTGGACGGTAGACCATAGACGGTGAATAACGGTCAACGGTCTACCGTCTACGGTCTGCTAATAAAACAACTTAATCATCGGAGATTCTTTTATGCTATTAACAAAACACAAAACAAATGAAGGTTCACGTTGGGCAATGGATAATTATTTCTTGACATCAAATTTAGACTTAAGTTCATTGCTTGAAATGTCCCGCGAGAAAATGTTTGAGACATTGAAAAATATATCCAAAACAGAATCTGCTACAGGTGAGCAAGAAGCGCCGATAGATTCTTATCAAGAAGTTTGGGCGGCGGGAGTCACATACTTAAGAAGCCGTGATGCACGCAAAGAAGAATCAACTGTCGCGGATATGTATCAAAAAGTATATGATGCCGAACGACCTGAAATTTTTTCAAAGTCAATTGGCTGGCGTGTTTCTGGAAATGGACAACCGATTCGCATTCGCAAAGATAGTCAATGGAATGTCCCAGAACCTGAATTGGTTTTGGTGATTAATCGCTTCAATGAAATTGTCGGTTACTGTGCAGGCAATGACGTTTCATCGCGTGATATTGAAGGCGAGAATCCATTGTATTTGCCACAAGCAAAAGTGTATAACGGCTCTTGTGCATTGGGTCATGGAATTGTTTTATGCAATCCTGATAAAATTAAAGATATTCCTATTCATTTAGAAATTCAACGAAATAATGAATCTATTTTTTCAGGCGATGCAAACACTTCAATGATGAAACGTGGTTTATCTGAAATAGTCGAATTCTTGACGCGTGAACTTGATTTTCCACAAGGCACTTTTTTAATGACAGGCACTTGTCTCGTACCTGATAATTTCACATTGCAAGCGAATGATGTCGTTACGATACAAGTCGGTGAAGCGAAAATAACAAATCCCGTAGGGGCGAGGTAA